>NZ_DASSTI010000176.1:0-64897 GCF_035708005.1 Segeticoccus sp.
TTCGGGCACTTCTCGCGGCAGATCTCCGGCTACGCCCTGCAGCGGCTGCTGCCGGACAACCTGTATGACGTCGCGCGCCTGCTCGTCGGCAGCGAGGGGACGCTGGCGACGACGTTGCGGGCGACGGTGGCGCTCACGCCGCTGCCGACGGCGAAAGTCCTGCTCGCGCTGGGGTTTCCGGACTCGGTCACCTCGGCCGAGAGCGTGACGCGGATCCTGCCGCACGGTCCGCTGACGGTGGAGTCGATCGCAGCGGTGCTGCTGGACCGGCTGCCCGACCACGTGCGCGCCGAGGCCTCGGCCGCCGGGCTGCCCGAGGGGCGGGCGTGGTTGTTCGTGGAGGTCGGTGGTGAGGACGACGCCGCGGCGGCGCGATCGGCGACCGCGATCGCCGACGACCTGCGCGATGCCGGGCTGCCCGTGACCTCCTCGCTGGTCACCGACCCGGGCGCCCAGGCGATCGTGTGGCGCTGCCGCCGCGATGGCACCGGCCTGGCCACGCGCCGCGCGGACGGCGGTGAGGCGTGGGGAGGCTGGGAGGACGCGGCTGTCCCACCGGCGAGGCTGGCCGAGTACCTGCGCCGCCTCGATGAGCTGCTCTTGCGGCACGGGCTGTCCGGGTCGTCATACGGGCACTTCGGGGAGGGGTGCATGCACATGCGCATGGACTTCGACCTGCTCACGGCCGCTGGTGTGTCGGCATACCGGCGGTTCATCGAGGAGGCGACCGACCTGGTGGTCTCCCTGGGCGGTTCGGTCTCCGGGGAGCACGGGGACGGGCGGGCGCGCTCGGAGCTGCTGACGCGGATGTACGGCGCGGACGCGGTCGGGGTGTTCGGGGAGGTGAAGCGGGCGTTCGACCCGGCCGGGCGGCTGAACCCGCGCATCATCGTCGACCCGCCGCCGTTCGACACCGGGCTGCGGCAGCGGGAGCCGGCCAACCGGCGGGACGTGCTGACGCTGTTCAGCTATCCCGGCGACGGGGGCAGCTTCGCGCAGGCACAGCGGCGGTGCGTCGGGGTGGGCAAGTGCCGGCAGCACTCCGGTGGGGTGATGTGCCCCAGCTACCAGGTGACGCGGGAGGAGAGGCACTCCACCCGCGGGCGGGCGCGGATGCTGTGGGAGATGCTCAACGGCGAGGTCGTCACCGACGGGTGGCGCTCGACCGAGGTGCGTGACGCGCTCGATTTGTGCCTGTCCTGCAAGGGGTGCCTGTCGGACTGCCCGGTCAACGTGGACATGGCGACGTACAAGGCGGAGTTCACCCACCACCACTACGCCGGCCGGCCCTGGGCGCGGCCGCGGTCGCACTGGTCGATGGGGTGGCTGCCGGTCACCGCTCGGGTGGCCTCGCGGCTGCCGCAGTTCGTCAACGCCGTGACCGGCTCCAGCGCGGCTGGACTGCTGAAGTGGCTGGGCGGGATCGCGCCGGAGCGGGAGCTGCCGGCCTTCGCGACGCAGTCGTTCCGGTCCTGGTTCGCGGCCCGCGGGCGCCCCGGCCCCGCGCAGCAGCAGGGTCATGGCGGCCGGGCCCTCGTCGGTTCTTTGGGACGTTTCGGACGCCCGAGGGGCACCAAACGTCCCAAAGAAACGCCCGTCCGGGGGGCCGCCCCGCGCGGCCGGGTCGTGCTGTGGCCGGACACCTTCACCAACTACCTCTCACCCGAGGTCGGCCGGGCCGCCGTGCGGGTGCTCGAGGACGCCGGCTTCGAGGTCGTGCTGCCCGCCGGGCCGGTCTGCTGCGGCCTGACATGGGTGTCGACCGGGCAGCTCGGCGTGGCCAAGCGGGTGCTGCGGCAGACGCTGAAGGTGCTGGCACCCGAACTGGACGCCGGCACCCCGATCGTCGGCCTCGAGCCGAGCTGCACCGCCATGCTGCGCCACGACGCGCCCGACCTGCTCGGCGCGGACGGGTATGCCGCCAAGCTCGCCTCCGCCACCCACACCCTCGCTGAAGCCCTGGCCACCCTGGCGCCGGACTGGGAGCCGCCGCGGGTCGGTGGCGACGCGCTGGTGCAGGTGCACTGCCACCAGCACGCGGTCATGGGCTTCGGGCCCGACCACGACCTCATGGCCCGGGCCGGGCTCGCGGCGACCGTGCCGGACTCGGGCTGTTGCGGGCTCGCCGGCAACTTCGGGTTCGAGCGCGGCCACTACGAGGTGTCCCAGGCCGCCGGGGAACGCGTCCTGCTGCCCGCCGTGCGTGAGGCCGGCGCCGACACCGAGGTCGTGGCCGACGGGTTCAGCTGCCGCACCCAGATCGGCCAAGGCACCGACCGCCGTGCGCGACACCTCGCCGAGATCCTCGCCGACGGCCTCGACCGCTCACCTCGCTGACGCAGCCGACCCCCCGCACGACTGACGACCCCGTCGGTGGCGTGTCGGGGCCGATCCGACCCGCGAAACGCCACACACGGGGTCGTCGGTCGCGGGTTGGGGCCGGGCTGGGCCGGGGCGGTCGGCCGAGCGGGTCAGGAGGCCGGCGCGAGGAGGCGCAGCGCAGTCAGCGCATAGGCCCGCGCCGCCACCACCAGCTCCTCGATCCCGACGGATTCGTCGGCACGGTGGGCCTGTTCGGCCACCGACCCGGGACCGAGCACCACGGTCGGGACGCCGTGGTCGCGGGCGACGTACCCGCCGTCGCACGCCGCCGTCCACCCACCCAGCGGCAGACCCGGCCCGCCGACCCCACCCAGGGCGCCGTCGACGCAGCGCACGAACTCGTGCCCCGCCGCGGTCTCGAAACCGGGCATGTCCATGGTCATCTCGACCTCGAGCCCCAGCCCGCGATCGGCCAACCCGAGCCGATCGAGCCGCGCGCGTGTCTCCGCGAGGACCTCCGTCGGCGACTCGCCCGGCAGCAGCCGCCGGTCGACGGTGATCCGGCACTCCGCCGGCACGATCGACCCGCCCGTGCCGCCGTGGATCGTCCCGACGTTCCACGTCCGCGCCCCGACGAGGGGGTGCCGGTCCCCGGCATACTGCTCGTGCCAGCGCTCCAACTCGCTGACGATGCGCGCGGCCCCGTAGATCGCGCTCCGCCCGTCGGCCGGGTTCCCCGCGTGCGCGGCCTGCCCGGTCACCCGGATCTCGAGGTAGGAGGCGCCGCGCGCCGCGATGATGGTCTGCAGGTCGGTCGGTTCGGCCACCACGCACCCCCGGTATGCCGGGAGCTCCCCTCCCGCTCGCCGCTCGCCCAGCCGCCGGGTCCAGTGCTGGATCCCGATGTCCGCGGCCTCCTCGTCGACCACGGCCGCGAGCTGGACCGGGCCGGCGAGCGGGAGGCCCGCGTCCCGCAGGGCGGTCATCGCGACGAGGCAGGCGGCGAGCCCGCCCTTCATGTCGGTGGTACCACGGCCGTAGATCCGCCCGTCCCGGACCGCCCCGCCGAACGGGTCGACAGTCCACCCGTCCCCGACCGGCACGACGTCGGTGTGTCCGAGCAGCAGCAGGCCCGGCCCGTCGCCGGCGTCCAGGGTGACGTCGACGTTGTCCCGTCCGGGCTCGACTTCGCTGAGCTCACCCGCGAACCCGCGCTCACGCGCCGCGGCCACGAGCTCGGTGACGGTCGCCGCCTCCTGGCCGGGCGGGTTCTCCCCGCGCGCGGCCACCAGCCGCTGGGTCAGCTCGACCAGCTCCTCGGCGCGGATCCGCTCCAGCACCGCCCGCTCGCCGGCGGAGGGCCCGTTCGACGGTTTCACCCGAGATCGCTCTCGGGAGCCCTGTCCGGTCGGGTGGCGAGGCGGTCGATCGCCCGGCGCAACCGGACCACGCCCTCGCGGATCCGCTCCGGCGCGGTGGAGGCGAAGCACAGCCGCAGTGCGTCGTGGAACCGCCCCGACGGCGAGAACGCCGGCCCCGGGATGAACGCGACGCCCTCGGCCAGCGCGACCTCGAACAGCTCCTGCGTGTCGACCCCGTTGGTCAGCGTGACCCACAGGAAGAACCCACCCTCGGGGTTCGTCCAGCGGGCGATGTCGCCGAGGTGTTGGGTGAGCGCGTCCTGCATGGCGTGCTTGCGCCGGCGGTACTCCTCGCGGTTGGCCGCCAGCAGCCCCTCCAGGTGCCCGCCGGCGAGGAACTCGGTCACGAGCCGCTGCATCGGCAGGTTGGTGCACGTGTCCATAGCCTGCTTGGCGTTGATCAGCAGCGGCTGCAGGCTGGGGTCGGCGTCGACCCAACCGACCCGCAGGCCGGGCGCGATGATCTTGGAGAACGTGCGCACCGAGAACACCAGCGGGTCACCGTCGGCGAGCTCGTGCAGCGTCGGCAGCGCGTCGCCCTCGAACCGCAGCATGCCGTAGGGGTCGTCGTCGACGACCACCGATCCCCACTGCCGGGCCAGCTCCAGCAGTCGCTGCCGCCGGGCCAGCGAAAGCGTTGTGCCGGAAGGGTTCTGGAAGGTCGGGATGGTGTAGATCACCTTCGGCACCCGGCCGGCTCGCTGGACCAGCGCGGACAGCGCCTCCACGTCCAGTCCCTCGGCGTCCACCGGCGCTTCGAGCAGCTCGGCCTGGTAGGACAACGCGGTCGCGCTGCCGTTGGTGTAGGTCGGCGACTCGACCACCACCAGGTCGCCCGGGTCGATGAACAGCTTCCCCGCCAGGTCCAGCCCCTGCATCCCGCCGGAGGTGAGGAACAGCCGGTCCGCGGTCGTGGCGTCACTCGTGCCCGCCAGCGCCGCGAGCAGGGCCTCCCGCAGCGGCGGGTCGCCCTCGGTCGCCGCGTAGTCGTAGGCGTCCGCCGACTCCGGGCCCAGCGCGGTCTCGGCGAGCTTGGACAGGATCGCGGTCGGCACCGCCTCGGCCGCTGGGCTGCCCATCGCGAACCGCACGATGTCGTGCGTCTGCTGGTGCAGCAGCGAGGTGCTCGAGTCGATCACCGAGCCGACGAGCTGGTCGGTGCGCCCGGCGAGGGGCAGCCCCCGGGACGCGGGCCGCGAGGTGGGGACGAGGGGCTGGGAGGTGGGCGTGCTCGGCATACCGTCTGTCACTTCCTGATCGTCAGCTCTTGGGGCACGTGCGTGAGGCGTTCGGCGCCGGCCGGGGTGACCAGCACGGGCTCGGACAGCTCGTAGCCCCACCCGTCCATCCACATCCCGAGGATCACGTGCAGGGTCATGCCCGCCTCGAGCTCGCGGGTCTCGCCGGGACGCAGGCTGATCGTGTGCTCGCCCCAGTCCGGCGGGTAGGCGATGCCGATGGAGTAGCCGATGCGCGAGTCCTTGGTCAGCCCGTGCCGGTTGATCACGTCGTTGAAGGCGGTATGCACGGCCTCGCAGCTCGCGCCCGGATGCGTCGCCTCCAGGGTCACGGCCATGGCCTCCTCCACCACCTTGGCGGCGTCGGCGAGCCGCTGCGGCGGCTCACCGAGCATGATCGTGCGGGCCAGCGGCACGTGGTAGCGCTGGTGCACGCCGCACAGCTCGATGGTGGTGGCCTCGCCCTCGACGAAGGGCGCGGAGCTCCAGGTCAGGTGGGGCGTGCCGGCGGCGTCGCCGGTCGGCAGCATCGGCACGATCGCCGGGTAGTCCCCGCCGTGCTGCGCCGTCCCGCTGGCCTGGGCGTGCAGGATCTCGGCGGCGACGTCGCACTGCCGACGGCCGACGACGATCGACTCGAGGGCCCGCTCCATGGCGCGCTGGGCGATCTGCCCGGCGATGCGCATGAGCCGCTGCTCGTAGGGGGACTTCACCACGCGCACCCAGTTGACGAGCTCGTTGCTGTCGATGCCCGGCGACTTGGGCAGGACCGAGGCGAGCGCGAGGTAGTCGCGGGCGGTGAAGAAGTGCGAGTCGCTCTCGACGCCGATGCGGAACCGCTCGTCGTCCTCGACCAGGCCCAGCTCGCGGGCGCGGGCGCCGATCCACTCGTAGGGGTGGGCATCGGAGCGGTGGACCAGCTCCTCGGGGTAGCCGTGCACCTGCTCGGTCGGCAGCACCGCGGTGTAGCCGGCGCCGGCGGCGTCCATCGCGCGGGCGAACAGGTGCTGCTCACCGCTCGCCGGCACCACGAGGCACTGCGGCATGTAGAACGACCACGCGTTGTAGCCGGTGAGGTAGTACATGTTCGCCGGGTCGGTGACGATGAGCGCGTCGAGGTCCTTGGCCGCCATCGCGGTCCGCACCTTCGCGAGGCGCTCGTCGAGCTCGGCCTGCGAGGGGGTGGTGGTGGCGTGCTCCGGGCTGTCGACCGGGATGGCCTCCACGTCCACCGAGGTCGGCTCGCCCTCGAGCGGGGCGAGCGGTCCGACCTGGTCGTCCTCCACGGGAGCGTCCAGGTCGCGGGTCAGCAGGTGGTCGGTCGAGTCAGCCAACGGGGCACCTCCTTGTCACGAGTTGGTCATGAGAGTTGTGGTCGACTCGGGGTCGTCGGGGTGGGGCCGTGTCCACGCCGTTGCAGATTGTCGACAATGCGAGCGTACGGTCGGGTCTGCCGGGTCAGCAAGAGCGGCTGGCCGCCGGCGCGATCACGACTCCAGCAGCCGCTGACCCCGCCCGACCGCCGCGAGCCCGATCTCGCGCAGCGCCGCCCACATCGTCACCTGGTTGGCGGTGATGATCGGCTTGCCGAGCTCGGCCTCCAGCGGCGCGATCAGGTCGTAGGTCGGCACGTTCGTGCAGGACACGACGATCGCCTCGGCCTGGGGGTGGTCGGCGCGGCGGATGAGCTCCGCGACGACGTGGTAGGGCAGCGTCCAGATCTCGTGGTCGAGCCCCAGCTCGCTGCCGGAGACCACGACGTGACTGGCCGTGCCGAGGAAGTCGTGCAGCGCCCAGGTCACCTCCTGCACGTAGGGCGTCGCCACGCCGACCGCGCTCACGTGCAGGTGGGCGAGCGCCTCCAGCAGCGCTCCGCTCGTGGTGACGGCGGCCGGTGCTCCGGCGCCGAGCATGGCGGCGACCAGGGCGTGTTCGCCCTCCCGGCCGCGCACGAAGCTGCCCGACGTGCAGCAGAACGCCATCACCTGGGGATGGACCGTGAGGACGTCCTGGGTGGCCGCGGCGACCGGGGCGATCTCCCCGACGTGGGCCATGGAGTCGATCGTCACGAACGGGGTCGCCACCGGTAGGCGGGTCGCCAGCAGGGTGACGTCCTCGGGGCACCAGCGCCACAGCTCGCGGTCGAGGGCGAAGTCGTAGGGGGCGACCACGCCCACCCCGGTGAGCGGCGGAAGGACCGGGAAGTCGGGGACGGCGGGGGACGAGCCGGGGAGCACCTCCCCGCCGGGGGCAGCGACGCCCATGGGCCACCTCGAAGGGAACGGGCCACCGAACGGCAGCGATTGTTGACAATCCTACTGTGTCGTTCCTAGTCTCCGAAAGGTGAACGCGCCACCTGACGCGCCGCGCCTCGTGGTGCTGTGCGACCAGCTCGACGACCCCCGGCCGGACCTGTCGCGGGTCGAGCAGCGCCTGTCGATTCGGTTCACCGAGGAGGCGGGGCTGCGCGAGGCGCTCGCCGGTGCCGACGCGCTGCTGCTGTGGGACTTCTTCTCCTCCGCGCTGCGCGACGCGTGGTCCGCCGCCGACGCGCTGCGGTGGGTCCACGTCGCCGCCGCCGGGGTGGACACGCTGCTCTTCGACGAGCTCGTCGACTCCGACGTGGTCGTCACCAACGCGCGCGGCGTCTTCGACCGGCCCATCGCCGAGTTCGTGCTCGCCTCGATCCTCGCCCAGGCCAAGCTGCTCCACGAGAGCCACGACCTGCAGCAGCAGCGCGTGTGGCGGCACCGGGAGACGTATGCCGTGCGCGGCCAACGTGCCCTCGTCGTGGGTACCGGCGCGATCGGTCGGGAGACGGCGCGCCTGCTGCGTGCCGTCGGCCTGGACGTGCGCGGCGCGGGGCGCCGCGCCCGCAGCGGCGATCCCGACTTCGGCGAGGTGGTCGAGAGCGCCGACGTGGCCCGGCACGCCGGCTGGGCCGACCACCTGGTCATCGCGGCGCCGCTGACCGAGCAGACCCGCGGCCTCGTCGGCCGGGAGGTGCTGCAGGCGATGCGGCCGGGCGCGCACCTGGTCAACATCGGCCGCGGGCCGATCGTGGACGAGGACGCCCTGGTCGAGGCGCTCGAGAGCGGTCACCTCGGCGCCGCCTCCCTCGACGTCTTCAGCACCGAGCCGCTGCCGGCCGACCACCCGCTGTGGTCCGCGCCGGGGGCCGTGGTCAGTGCCCACATGTCCGGGGACATCGTCGGCTGGCGCGAGACCCTGGCGGAGCAGTTCCTCGACAACGCCGAGCGCTGGCTGGACGGCCGCGAGCTGTTCAACGTCGTGGACAAGAAGCTCGGCTTCGTGCCTGCTGACGCCTCCGCCGGAGGGGCCGACCGGGCGGCCGGGCCCGGTTCGCGGCAGGATGCCGCTGACGATGCGTCGAACCCGCTGCTGAGCAATGACGGAGTAGTCCTGTGACCGACCTGAGCATGACGTCCGCCGTGGACCTGACGGCCGCCTACCGGAGCCGCCAGGTCTCGCCGGTGGAGGCGACCGAGGCGGCACTGGCCGCGATCGACCGGTTCGAGCCGGAGGTCAACGCCTACGTCCTGGTCGACCGCGAGTCCGCGCTCGCCGCCGCCAAGGAATCCGAGCAGCGCTGGGGTGAGGGGGCGCCCGCCAGCCCGGTGGACGGCATACCGACGCCGATCAAGGACATGCTGCTCACCAAGGGCTGGCCGACGACCAAGGGGAGCAGCCTCATCGACGAGGCCGGCCCGTGGCCCGAGGACGCGCCGTCGGTGGCGCGGCTGCGGGAGGCCGGGGCGGTGCTGGTCGGCAAGACGACCACACCGGAGATGGCGTGGAAGGGCGTCACCGACTCGCGGCGCTACGGCGTAACCGGCAACCCGTGGGGCGCCGGGCTCACGTCCGGGGGGTCCAGCGGTGGCTCGGCGACGGCGGTCGGTTTGGGCATGGGGACCTGGTCGGTCGGCACCGACGGGGGCGGGTCGGTGCGGATCCCCGCGTCGTTCACCGGCACGGTGGCGTTGAAGCCGACCTACGGGCTCGTGCCGCTCTATCCCGCGAGCGCGTTCGGGACGCTGTCGCACGCCGGGCCGATGACGCGCACGGTCACCGACACCGCCCTGATGATGGACACGATCGCCGGGTTCGACGCCCGGGACTGGTCGGCGATGCCTCGGCCGCAGGCCTCGTTCCTCGACGGGCTCGAGGACGGGGTCGAGGGGGTGCGGGTCGGCTTCTCACCGACGCTCGGCTTCGGGCGCAACGACCCCGAGGTGGAGGCGGCCGTGCGGGCCGCCGTGCAGGTGCTCGCCGACGCCGGAGCGCAGGTCGAGGAGGTCGACCCCGGCATCGAGGACCCGGTCGAGGCCTTCCACGTGCTGTGGTTCGCCGGCGCCGCCAAGGTGCTGGAGGCCTACGACGAGTCGGCGCTCGAGCGCATCGATCCCGGGCTGCGGCGCTGCGTCGAGCAGGGCCGGACCCTCTCGGCGTCGGACTACCTCGACGCGGTGCAGGTTCGGATGCAGCTGGGGCACCGGATGGGGCAGTACCACCTCGCGCACGACGTACTCGTCACGCCGACCATGCCGATCCCCGCGTTCGAGGCCGGGCGTGACGCGCCGGAGGGCTGGCCGTCGCAGCTGTGGACCAGCTGGACGCCCTACACCTACCCCTTCAACATGACCCAGCAGCCGGCGCTCAGCCTCCCCTGCGGGCTCACCGCCGACGGGCGGCCGATCGGGCTGCAGGTGGTCGCCGCCCGGCACGCCGACGCGCTCGTGCTGCGGGTGGGGCGGGCCTACGAGGCGCGCACCGACCCGCTGCCCCCACCGACGCTGCTGCGCGGCGCCGCGTCCCGGTGAGCGGGCGTCATACCTTCGTGCCCGCCCTCGGGGTGAGTCCCGCCGGCCACCATCCCCAGCACGTCCGTCCGCACACTGCTCACCGAGGAGGTCCCGAATGACCCGCTACGTCAGCGTCACCCTGGAGAAGCGCGCGGTGCGCTGCCTCGCCAAGCTGCTCGACGAGGAGGCGCCCCGCACCGCCCAGGCCGTGTGGGACGCGCTGCCGCTCGGCGGGCAGGTCTACCACGGCAAGTATGCCCGCAACGAGATCTACGCCCTGCTGCCGCTGTTCGCGCAGCAGGACCCGGGGCTCGAGAACACCACGATCACCCCGATCCCCGGAGACCTGTGCTGGTTCTCCTTCTCCTCCGACCAGCTCGGCAACCCCGCCTACGGGTATGCCGAGGGCCAGGGCGCCGCGGACCAGTCCCGGGTCGTGGACCTCGCCGTGTTCTACGGGCGGAACAACCTGCTCATCAACGGCGACCAGGGCTGGGTGCCCGGCAACGTGTGGGGCTCGATCGTCGAGGGCCTGGACGAGCTGGCCGCCGCGTGCCAGGACATCTGGATGGGCGGGGCGACCGGGGAGACGCTGTCCTTCGCCCGGGCCGAGGCTCCCGCGCGCTGACGGGGCGGTCCACGCCTCACCCGAGGGCGGCTCCCCAGCGCGACCGGTGGACGTGTGGGCGGCCCCCCAGCGCGACCGGTGGACGTGTGGGCGGCCCCCCAGCGCGACCGACGACGCCGTGTGTGGCGTTTCGAGGCCGTCGCGACCGGCGAAACGCCACACACGGCGTCGTCAGTCGGTGGTGGGCGCGGGGTCAGGTGGTGGTGGCGGGTGCGAGGTGGCCGAGGTGGGCGAGCTTCTCGGGGTTGCGGATCGCCTGCACCCCGGTGATCCCCCGCTCCTCGACGGTGAGGAAGGCGACGGTGTCGAGCACGTCGCCGACCCAGAGCGCCAGCGCCGGCTCCCCGTTGAGCTCGACGACCCCCGCCGTGTAACCGGCGACCTCGGGCTTCTCCGACACCGCGAGCAGCCAGCGAACGGCCTTCTCCGCGCCGACGATCGGCCGCAGCGCGGCCCGCCTGACGCCGCCCCCGTCGGAGACCAGCACCACGTCGGGCGCCATGGTGGCGAGCAGGCCGTCGAGGTCGCCGTTCTGCGCGGCCTCGAGGAACCGTTCGGTGACCTGCCGGTGCCGGGCCCGGTCGACCAGCTGCCGCGGCCGGCGGGCCTGCACGTGCGAGCGGGCCCGCGACGCGAGCTGTCGCGCCGCCGCCGGGCTCCGGCCGAGCGCCTCACCCACCTCGTCGAACGGCACCCCGAACACCTCGTGCAGCACGAACGCCGCCCGCTCCAGCGGTGACAGGGTCTCGAGGACGACGAGCATCGCCATCGACACCGACTCGGCGAGCTCGACCGCGGCGGGGCCGTCGCCGAGGTCGCGGGCGGCGGACGTCGAGGCCAGCTCAGGCTCGAGCCCGAGGGCGTCGCCCGGCAGCGGTTCGGGTAGCCACGGCCCGACGTAGCTCTCCCGCCGGCGCTGCCTCGAGCGCACGTGGTTGAGCGCGAGCCGGGTCGTGGTCGTCAACAGGTAGGCGCGTCGATTGCGTACCTGCTCCCGATCCACGTCCACCCAGCGCAGCCACACCTCCTGGACGACGTCCTCGGCGTCCGTGACGCTGCCCAGGATCCGGTATGCCGCCCCCACCAGCTGGCGGCGCCACGTTGCGAACTCCTCGGCGAGCCGGTCGAGCTCCCGGCGCTCCAGGGCACCGTCTGCCTCGACACCGTCTGCCTCGGCGCCGGCGGCCTGGACACCGTCTGCCTCGGCGCCGGCGGCCTCGGCACCGGCAGCCTGCTGGACCGGAGCGGCGGGTGAGGAAGAGGCGTCGGCGAGTGACGGCATACGGCTCATCCTGCCCTGCCGACGGGAGCGGGCGCGGGCTGCGCGCCGGCCACCGGCGTGAGCGTGCAGCTGGCCTTGAAGCCCTGGCTGGCGAGGCCGAGTGCGGCGTTGGTGCGGGAGCGCTGGTTCTCCACCGACACCATCGCGGTGAGCTCGACGAGGGCGTCGTCGGCGAGGTGCTCGCGCAGCTCGGCGACCTGCTCGTCGGTGACCTCCGGCGGGGTGGCGGTCATCGCTTCGGCGTAGCCCATGACCAGCCGCTCCAGCTCGGTGTAGGCGTCGCTGTCCCGCCACACGGGGACGTCCTCGAGCTTGCGGCGGTCGATGCCCTTGTGGTGGGACTCCCAGTAGCCGAAGTCCATGCACCACGAGCAGCCGATCTGGCTGGCGCCCACCAGGGTGGCCAGCGCCTTGAGGGTCGGGTCGAGGCGGTTCCACCGCTCGACCCCCATCTCGGCCATCGCCAGCGTGCGCATGACCTGCGGTTGGTGGGCGAGGGCTCGCCCCGGTTCGATGACGGTGCCGAAGCGCCGGCGACTCCAGTGCTCCCCAAGGCGGACGGAGAGGGTGCGGGGTGCGGTGAAGGGGATGCGGGCCATGGTGGTGCCTCCAGGTGGTGAGTGGTGCCGGTCCGCGGCGGGTGCCGTGGTGCCGGCCGGTCACTGGGGAGGACACCGCGGCCGCCCCGGACGTGACATCCCTGCGCACATGACCAGCCCCGCAGATGCCCAGCCCCGCGGGTGAGACGGCCCCGGATCGGACGTCGACCGGAAACCCGTGTCCCGCGGCTGGGTCGCGCACGGTCGCCGGAGTGCCGCACCAGGTCGGGCGCGCGGGTCGGGCATGCTGTCTGCCGTCATGACTGATCTGCACATCACCTCCGCGGCCAACCCCCGGCTCAAGGCGCTGACCGCCCTGCGCCGTCGCCGGGCCCGTGAGGAGGCGGGGCTCACGATGGTCGAGGGGCTCGAGGAGCTGCAGCTGGCGCTGGACGCCGGCGTGGTGCCCCGCGCGCTCTACCACTGCCCCGAGCTCATGCCCGATCCGCACCTCCAGGCCGAACTGGTCGACCGGGTCCGCGAACGCGGGGCCGAGACGATCCGCCTGGGGCGGGCCGCCTTCGAGAAGGTGGCCTACCGGGAGGGGCCCGACGGGGTGCTCGCGGTCGTCGCGAGCGTGACCCGCAGGTGCGCCGAGCTGCCGCACCTCGACGGTGACGCGCCGCTGGTGCTGGTCTCCCAGGGCGTGGAGAAGCCGGGCAACCTCGGGGCGATGCTGCGCACCGCCGACGCGGCCGGGATCGACGCGGTGATCGCCGCCGACCCGGTCACGGACTGGGGCAACCCGAACCTGGTGCGCGCGAGCAAGGGCACCGTCTTCTCGGTGCCCGTCGCGAGCGACGACACGGCCACCACGCTGCGTTGGCTGGACGAGCGCGGCATCGCCCTCGTCGCGACGACGCCGGACACCGACGTGGAGTACACCGAGATCGACTACACCGGCCCGGTCGCGATCGCCGTGGGCGCCGAGAAGTACGGCCTCACCCCCGAGGTGCTCACGGCGGCCCGCCACCGGGTCCGCCTGCCGATGGTGGGGCACGCGAACTCCCTGAACGTGGCCACCTCCGCCGCGATCGTGGTCTACGAGGCGGTCCGCCAGCGGCGTGAGCAGGGCGCTCGCCGGAGCCTGTCCGGCTGAGCCGGACCCGTCTCAGGAGAGCCGTTTCCCCTGTGTCAACATGAGCGGCATGCGTGTTGACCATGTCGTGTATGCCGCCGAGTCGGACGGGATGTTGCCGACGGCCAAGCGTGTCGCTGGCGCGCTGGGCCTCGAGCCGATCGACGGTGGCCTGCACCCGCGCTTCGGCACGCGCAACACGATCATCCCCCTCGCCGAGCACCGGTTCATCGAGGTCGTCGAGGTCCTCGACCACCCGGCCTCCGACAAGGCGCCGTTCGGTCAGGCCGTGCGCGCCCGCTCCGAGGACGGCGGCGGCTGGCTCGGCTGGGTCGTCGCGGTCGACGACATGAGCGAGCCGGAGAAGCGGCTGGGCCGCGAGTCGGTGCCGGGCAACCGCCACCGCCCGGACGGTGTGGAGCTGACCTGGCGCCAGATCGGCGTCCGCGGCCTGATGGCCGACCCCCAGGTGCCGTTCTACATCTGCTGGGACGACGACTCGGTGCACCCCTCCCACCTCGCGGACAACGACGTCCGGCTCACCCGACTGCAGATCGCCGGTGACCCGGACCGGGTCCGGGACTGGCTGGACCTGCGTGGCGTGATCGGCCGGGACCGCCCCGAATGGGAGCCGGGGATCGCGTTCGACTTCGTGGCGCCCAAGGGAACGCCCGGGCTGCTGTCGCTGGCCTTCCAGACCTCCGAGGGCGAAGTCGTCATCTGACGAGCACAGCCCTCTGCTCCCGGGCCCCGACCCCCGGGGCACCTCCCCCTACCCCGACAGCGCTCCCTGAGACAGCCTTCAGGCTCCGTCCGCCTCGCACGGGCTGACGAGCGCGAACGGCGCCGTGACCACGGTGCGGTCGGCGAGCTCCACGTGGAACCGCGTGCGGGCGCGCTTGAGCACCCGACCGCGGCGACCGGCATACTTGCCGGACCCTCCCAGGCGCACCCAGTCCCCCTCGCACACGTCGGCCGCCCGGTCGCGCTCGTCCTGGGCCGCGACCTGCTCCACGGCGGCGAGCAGGGCCGGGTCGTCCCGGCGCAGCCGGACCAGCCCCAGCTGCGCCTCGTAGTGCGCCCCCATCGGGACCTTCCGCCCGTGGAACAGCCAGTCGATCACCGGGTCGCGCCGCCCTGCGCGGGAGCACCGCACACAGGTCATGACCGACGCCGGCCGGCGATGTCGCCGGAACTCGTGACCAGCCGGGCAGCGCCCCACCCACGCCGCTGGGACCTTCGCCGACCCTTCGGGGACGCAGCGCATCCCGGTGCAGCCGATCGCCCTGGCCTTGGCCCGCCACACCCCGTCGTGGCCGTGCTGGGGCCCGACGAGGGCGTGCGCGATCTCATGCAGGATCGTGTCGCGCACCTCGTCCTCGCTGTGCAGCGGCGTGATGTGGCGGCTCAGGCCGATCTGCCGCCGGTCCGCGCGGCACACCCCTGCCCTGGTCCGTGCGTTGTCGAAGACCAGCTGCCAGCCGGTGAGTTCGTGCTGCCGCATGAGCCGCGTCGCCAGCGTCCGGGCCTCGTTCAGCTCCATCTCGTCCCCCTCAGGATCAGACGTGTGTTCGAGTCACCGACGCTAGAGCCCGGGTCGGACACACCGGACTGCGTGTGCCGGCTCAGCGCCGGGCGAACCCCTTCAACCGCAGGCTGTTCGTCACGACGAGCACGCTCGACAGCGCCATCGCGCCACCGGCGATCATCGGGTTGAGCAGCCCGAACGCCGCCAGCGGGATCGCCAGCACGTTGTAGCCGAACGCCCACACGAGGTTCTGCCGGATGATCGACAGCGTCCGCCGGGACAGCCCGATCGCGTCGACGACGGCCTCGAGGTCGGAGCGCATCAGCACGATGTCGGCCGACTCCATCGCCACGTCCGTGCCGGTGCCCATCGCCAGGCCGAGGTCGGCCTGGGCGAGCGCCGCGGCGTCGTTGACCCCGTCGCCGACCATGGCGACGGTCCGTCCGTCGCGCTGCAGCTGCTCGACGGCGGCGTGCTTGTCCTGCGGCAGCACGTTGCTCATCACGTGCATCCGCTCGATGCCCACCCGGTCGGCCACCTCGCGCGCCGTGCGCTCGTTGTCGCCGGTGAGCAGGTATGCCGTGAGCCCCAGTCGGCCGAGCTGGTGCACCGCCGAGGGTGAGGACTCGCGCACCTGGTCCCCGACGGTGAAGGCGGCGCGGGCGGTGCCGTCCCACCCGACATAGACCGTGGTGCCGGAGCGCTCCTCCTCGGTGAGGCTGGTCAGCTCCGCGGGCACGGTGTCGAACAGGTCGGCCTTGCCGACGGTGACCTCGGCGCCGCGGATCGTCGCGCGGGCGCCCTGACCGGGCAGGTTGGTGAAGTCACTGATCGCCGGCACGTCGAGCTTGATCTCCTGGGCGCCGGCGACGATCGCCCGCGCCACGGGGTGCTCGCTGCCGGCCTCGACGGCGGCCGCGGCACGGAGGGCAGCGGTCTTCGGCAGGCGGCCGGCGGTGCGGATCTTGCGCAGCCGCGCGGCGCCGGTCGTCACCGTGCCGGTCTTGTCGAGGACGACGGTGTCCACCACCCGCGTGCGCTCGAGGACCTCCGGGCCCTTGATGAGCACGCCGAGCTGGGCGCCGCGGCCGGTGCCGACCAGCAGTGCGGTCGGCGTGGCCAGCCCGAGGGCGCAGGGGCAGGCGATGATGAGCACGGCGACGGCCGCGGACAGCGCGGTGGCGAGGTCGTGGCCGGTCAGCAGCCACAGCGCGAACGTGAGCACCGCGATGCCGAGCACCACCGGGACGAAGACGGCGCTGACCCGGTCGGCCAGCCGCTGCACCGGCGCCTTGCCCGACTGGGCACGCTCGACCAGTCGCGTCATCTGCGCGAGGGTCGTCTCCCCGCCGACCCGCTTGGCGTCGACGACGAGCCGGCCGCTGGTGTTGATCGTGCCGCCGGTGACCTCGTCGCCCGGCTTGACGTCGACGGGCATCGACTCGCCGGTGACGACGCTGGTGTCGACCGCGCTCAGGCCGTCGACGACCACGCCGTCGGTGGCGATCTTCTCGCCGGGTCGGACCACGAAGTGGTCGCCCACCGCGAGCTGCTCGATCGGGATGCGTTGTTCGGTGGTGACCCGGGTGGCTGGGTCGATGCGACGCACGGCCACGTCCTGGGCGCCGAGCTGCATCAGCGACTCCAGTGCCGACCGGCCGGAGGCACGGGCGCGCGACTCGGCATACCGCCCGACGAGGAGGAACAGCGTGACGATCGCGGCGACCTCGAAGTACAGGTGCGGTGTGAAGCCGCTCAGGACGGCGACCAGGGACCAGCCGTACGCGGCAGTGACCCCCAGCGAGACGAGGGTGTCCATCGTCGAGGCGCCGTGCCGGGCGTTGATCGCGGCCGCCCGGTGGAACGGCCAGGCGGCCCAGGTCACGACCGGAGTGGCGAGCAGGAGCTCCAGCCACGGCGCGGCGGGGCCCAGCGCGTCGCGCAGCGGCATGATCATCGCGATGAGGAACACCGGTATGCCGAGTGCGGCCGCGACGATCGCCCGTCGCCGCAGCGACGCATCCCCGCGCGCGTGCTCACCCTGCGCGGGCGCGGCCGTGGGCTGCTCCGGAGCGGCGGGGCGGTCCACCGCGGGTGCCGCGGCGGACCCGGCGGCGTCTTCTGGGGTGCGCGTCGGCGGGGTGGCCGTCCCGGCCGCAGCGGGGACGGAGCCGTCGGACAGCACGGTCGCGCCGTAGCCGGTCTTCTTCACCGTCGCGAGGATGTCGTCGGTGCCGAGCGGGTCGGCGAAGCGCACGACCGCCTTCTCCGTCGCCAGGTTGACCTCGGCGTCCACCCCGTCGAGCTTGTTCAGCTTGCGCTCGATGCGGGCCGAGCACGAAGCGCAGGTCATCCCCGAGATGGCGAGGGTGAGCTCGTGTCGCGGCAGGGCGGCGAGGTCGAGGGCCCCGCGCTCCGGCGCGTCGGTCGCCGTGCCGCGGTCTGTCTGCGTGGTCTGCGGTGTCGTCATCGTCAGCTCCGTACCAATCGTGCAACGGCGTCGGACGCCTCGCGCACCTTCACGCTGGCGGCCTCGTCGGACTCGCGGGCGGCATCGACGACGCAGTGTCCGATGTGGTCCTCCAGCAGGCCCAGGCTGACGGCCTGCAGCGCCTTGGTCACCGCGCTCACCTGCGTGAGGACGTCGATGCAGTAGGTGTCCTCGTCCACCATCCGCTGCAGTCCGCGGACCTGCCCCTCGATGCGGCGCAGCCGCTTCAGGTAGTCGTCCTTCGTCCCGGTGTATCCGGCCATGATCCACTCCTCGCGGTCGTTCACCTCGGGTAACCAGCATACCCCTAGAGGGTATTCCGACCGCTTGCCGGGACGGCCCGGCGGCACCTGTCCGGGCGGGTCGCCGGCTGCCGGCGCTCATCATGCCCCATGCGTCTGGACGGGCCGGGTGAGGGAGCGGCCGGTCGAGCCGTCGTGGCGGTGGGTGCGGGACGTCATACCGACCCTGTGCCAACGAACCTGGGGGGTGACCCGGAGACAGACGTGAACCGCGGACGTGACCCGGAGCTGACGTGAACCGCAGACCTGAAAAGGGAGAGGCTCGTCCTCTCCACCTCCAACGTACAGCGGACCGGGGGTCTTGCGGCAAGGCCCCGGTCCTGGCTCAGAATTGCCGGCCGTGGCCACAATCGTTGGCCGCAGGTGGCGCTGCCCGATCGGAGCCGATGACGTGAATCCCGTGTCCCTCAGCGCGTTCGACCTGCCCGACCACCTGGCCGCCAAGGCCGACCCGGCCCTGATCGCCGGGGACGAGGAGCACTTCACGGCCATCACGGACACCCTGCAGCGCTCGATCGCCGACCTGTCCGACCAGCTCGACGTCACGCGCCGGCGACCCGGCGGTGGCGGGCAGCAGGCGCTGGACCGCGACCTGGAGGTCCACCGGCTGACGGCCCGGCTGCGGTTGTTGCGGCGGTTCGGCCTGGACCTGTGCCTGGGACGCATGGTTCGCCCGGGCCACCCCGAGCCCGTCTACGTCGGACGGATCGGCCTGAAGGACGACACGGGACGACCGCTGCTGCTCGACTGGCGCACCCCCGCGGTCGAGCCGTTCTTCGGCGCCACCCACGCCAACCCGATGGGCCTCGCGAGCCGCCGCAGGTATCGCTGGTCGCGCGGTCGGGTCAGTGACTACTGGGACGAGGTGTTCACCGCCGACGGGCTGGAGGGGCGTGCCGCCCTCGACGACCAGTCCGCCTTCATCGCCAGTCTGGGCGCGCACCGCTCGAACCGGATGCGCGACGTGCTCGCCACCATCCAGGCCGATCAAGACGCCATCATCCGCGCGGGCTCGCGCGGGGTCCTCGTCGTGGACGGGGGGCCGGGGACGGGCAAGACGGTCGTGGCGCTGCACCGCTCGGCATACCTCCTCCATGCCGACCCGCGCGTGGGCCACCACCGCGGTGGGGTGCTCTTCGTCGGGCCGCACCAGCCCTACCTGGCGTACGTCGCCGACGTCCTGCCGAGCCTCGGGGAGGAGGAGGTGCAGACCTGCACGCTGCGCGACCTCGTCCCGGAGGGGGCCGCGGCGACCGTCGAGGCCGACCCCGAGGTGGCGCGCCTGAAGGCGACCGCGGACCTGGTGACGGCGATCGAGCCGGCGGTGCGGTTGTACGAGGAGCCGCCGGCCGAAGGGATGCTGGTCGAGACTCCGTGGGCCGACCTGTGGCTCAGCGCCGCAGACTGGGCCGAGGCCTTCGACGCGCCCGACCCCGGCACGCCGCACAACGAGGCGCGCGACGACATCTGGGAGCAGTTGCTCGCGATCCTCGTCGACACGTGCGACGAGGAGGGCATCACCCCCGAACAGGTCCGCGCCTCCCTCGAGCAGAACCGGGCGCTGCGCACGGCCGTCCACCGGGCCTGGCCGATGTTGGAGGCCACCGACCTCGTCGGCGACCTGTGGTCGGTGCCGGCCTACCTGCGCAGGTGCGCCCCCTGGCTCGAGCCCGAGGCGGTGCGGCGGCTGCAACGCGCCGACGCCCACGCCTGGACCGTCTCCGACCTGCCGCTCCTCGACGCGGCGCGGCAGCGACTGGGGGACCCGGAGGCCTCCGGGCGCAAGCGGCGGCAGGCGGCCGCCGTCCGTGCCCAGCGTGCGCAGCTGGACCAGGTCGTCGAGCACCTCATTGCCAGCGACGACTCGGAGATGAAGGTCATGTCGATGCTCCGTGGCGCCGATCTGCAGGGTGCGCTGGTCGACGACGCGGCCCTGCCCGGCGTCGAGCCGGACCTGCTCGGTGGCCCCTTCGCCCACGTCGTCGTGGACGAGGCGCAGGAGCTCACCGACGCCGAGTGGCAGATGCTGCGGACCCGTTGTCCCTCCCGCAGCTTCACCGTCGTCGGTGACCGTGCACAGGCCAGGCACGGGTTCACCGAGACCTGGCCGGAGCGCCTCGGGCGGCTCGGGTTCGACGACGTCACCGTGGCCTCGCTCAGCATCAACTACCGGACCCCGGCAGAGGTCATGGCGGAGGCGGAGCCGGTGATCCGCGCCGCGGTCCCCGACGCCAACGTCCCCACGTCCATCCGTGCCAGCGGTGTCCCGGTCCGGCACGGGTCCGTGGCGGACGGGGACGAGTTCCTGCGCGCTTGGGAGGCGACGCACGCCGAGGGCATCGCGTGCGTCATCGGTGACCCCACGTTCGCGGCCAGCCCGCGCGTCCGCTCGCTGACCCCCGAGCTGGCCAAGGGGCTGGAGTTCGACCTCGTCGTCCTCGTCGACCCCGACGGGTTCGGCGGCGGCATCGAAGGAGCGGTCGACCGTTACGTGGCCATGACCCGGGCGACCGGGCAGCTGGTGGTGCTCACGAGCCCGCGCGCCCGCGGTGCGGACTGGGAGCACCCACCGAGGAGCGGCCCTGGACGCGATCGGCCTCCTCGTTGAGGGCCTGTGCCAGGGTTGCGAGCCAGCGCCGTGACGCAGGCGTCGTCTGCGCCGCCGTCAGGGCGCGCTCCATGTGCTGCTGGGCGTAGGCGGCGACCCGGCGGCCGGACGGCGTGAGGACCACCAGCACCCGCCGACGGTCCTGCTGCTGCGGCCGGCGTTCGACATGGCCCGCTCGGGCCAACCGGTCGATCACCGCGGTGAGGGTGCCCGACCTGACGAGCATGCGCTCGGCCAGCTCACCGGGTGAGAGCCGTCCCCCTGCGTCGGCGAGGTGTCCGAGCGCCACCGTCGCGCTCAGGCTGAGGCCGACGTGGTCGGCCACGGCCTGACGGAACCGCTGCCCGGCCAGCAGGGCAGCGCGCAACTCGGCGGACTCGCCGGTGGGTGCGGTCGCCATGGCGCAAGACGCTACAGCAGCCGCGTGGATTCTCCCGTGACAAGTACCTTGAAAATCGAGATAACTGGGACTAGCGTCGTCGGACGCGGGACCAATCGTCAAGGTTCCCCATGCGATTCCCGGATCAGGCGCCGCGCAGGGCGTCGGTTCCGCTGCACACGGCGACGCCTCTCGCGTCCCGCCTACGAGACGCGTGCCGCGTCCCCTGCACGCGACGAGCGAGCGCTGGCTCCCCCGCCCGATCGCCATCACACACCACTCGCGGTGCCGGGATGTGTGCCGGTGCCGCTCCGTCACGAGACAGGACGGCTGCCATGACGAGCACTGAGACCACCACCATGATGACCAGCAACATCGACCGGGACGGTCAGACCCGACCCTTCGTCGGACACGGGCAGGCCCAGCTGGCGAGCGCGGGTGGGGTGAGCATGCTGAGAGGGGTGTTCGAGCCCGGCTGGCGCTGGACCCAGGACCTCGGGCCGATCGCCGGGACCTCGTCCTGCCAGGCCAGGCACCTGGGCTACGTGGTCTCCGGACGGATGCACATCGTGACTGCCGACGGCAGCGAGGGCGACATCGGCCCGGGCGACCTGTTCGACCTCGCCCCCGGGCACGACGCCTGGGTGGTGGGCGACGAAGCGTGCGTCATGGTCGACGTCTCCCCCGACGCGACCCGCTACGCACAACCGGCGTCCGCGGCCACGGCATCCCCGGACCCCGCCATGGACGTGGTGCGGAGAGGGTATGCCGCATTCAACGCGGGCGACGTCGACACCCTCCGCACGCTGCTGGCGAGCGACGTCGTCCAGCACGTGCCCGGCACGAGCTCGCTCGCCGGGACCTACAAGGGGGTCGACAACGTCCTCGGCTACTACGGCAAGCTCGGCGAGATGACCGACGGCACGTTCCGGGTCTTCCTCATCGAGACCCACGGCGACGGAGCCGGGCACGTGACCGCCCTCCACCAGCTCACCGCCGTCCGCAACGGGACCACCCGCGTGACCCACGGCTCGATCCTGTTCACGGTCACCGGCGGCCGGGTCACCGACCTGCTCGAGCTGCGCGCCGACCTCGCTGGGGACGACGCGTTCTTCGCCTGACCCCTCCACCCACGCCGGGCCCCCACCCGCCTGGCCAAGCCCACCCAGACCACCCTTCGCACCACAGAATCGAGGAATCACCATGCGCTGCATGCTCAAGATCGAAGTCGACACCCAAGCCGGCAACAAGGCCCTCATGGACGGGACCCTGCCGAAGATCATCCAGCAGGTGATGGACCGGGCGAAGCCGGAGGCGACCTACTACGGCACGGAGGGAGGTTGCCGGACCGCGTTCGTCTTCTTCGACCTCGCCGACTCCTCCGACATCCCTGCCGTCGCCGAACCCGCGTTCCAGCAGCTCGGCGCGAAGGTCACGCTCACGCCGGTCATGAACGACGAGGACCTGCAACGGGGGCTCAGTCAGCTGCGCTGACTCACTGCTCCAGGTGCGAGAGCCGGTCGACGTGCTCCTGCAGCTCATCGAGCCGGGCCTGCAGCAGTGCCACCTCGGCCGCGAGCACCGGCACCATCCGGTCCGGGTCGGACTCCTCGGGGCCCGACCCGGACGCGTCGGACCCGGCCTCCGCTCGTCCCACGTGCAGGTCGTGGCCGGCCATCCGGGCGAAGGCGTCCAAGGTCAGCGCCGGCCGCCAGCCGGCGCACAGCGTGCACGCCCCCACGAGCCGACGCCAGCCCTTCTGGCCGGTCCCGGCGTCCACGAGGACGTCGGCCGCCCGGCCACACGAGCAGCGGCCGACGCGCACGGTGCGGATGCGCTGGCGGCTGCAGCGCAGCCCTTCCTCGTACCGGACGTACCGGCCGGAGCCCAGCACCTCCAGCAGCACCGCGGAGCGGTACCGCGAGTCACAGGCCAGGGCCAGCGCCGAGTCCACGCTGGTGAAGGAGTAGAAGCCGCAGTTGCAGAACCGCACGGGTGGGTGGTGCCGCGGGCTCAGGACACAGATCCCGTCCGCCACGACGTCGTAGACGTGGGAGCTCCCGAGCGAGACGCCCGTGAACCCCACCTTGGTGCCGTCGGCGGACACGACCGGGTAGGCGAGCTTGTACCCCACGAAAGGGACGGTCGGGCCGCTCCCGGGGCAGCCGGAGCGGGCGCAGCCAGCTCACCGTGACCTCATCTCGGCAGCGGTGCGGTGGCCGCTCCGTCCCGCGTGAGCTCTGCGTCGTCCTGCCGCTCGGCGGTGGCGCCGACGGGACCGACCGGTTCCGGAACGCTGCCGGCCTCAGCGGCGGCCACCCGCTCGGTGGCGGTCATCCGCTGGTCCGTCCGCTCGTCGCGGACGATGTTCTCGTCGTGCGCCGTCTCCTCGACCACGCCGACCGCGAGTGCTTTGCCCAACCTCATGGGTCGCCTCCTCGGAACGTCCTCGTGGGGAGACCCCTACCCGCACGCGGCGGATTTACTCCGCCCTACTCGGCGCCGAGGAAGTCCACCAGACGGGGCGCGAGGCCGACGTAGGTCTGCGGGGTGAGCTCGAGGAACCGCTTCTCCACCTCGGCGGGAAGCCCCAGCCCGCGGACGAACTCGCGCAGGTCGTCGGCGGTGATGCGCCGGCCGCGGGTGAGCTCCTTGAGCCGCTCGTAGGGGTTCTCCATGCCCGGCACGCCCTGGGCGCCCAGGGCCCGCATCGCCGACTGGATCGGCTCGCCCAGCACCTCCCAGTTCGCGTCGAGGTCGGCGGCCATCGCCTCCGGCACGGCGTCGAGCCCGGCCAGGCCGCGGGAGACGTTGTCGATCGCGAGCAGCGAGTGACCGAACGCCGTCCCGATGTTGCGCTGCATCGAGGAGTCGGTGAGGTCGCGCTGCAGCCGCGACTGCACCAGCGTCGCCGCCAGGACGTCGAGCAGGGCGTTGCCGACCTCCAAGTTGGCCTCGGCGTTCTCGAAGCGGATCGGGTTCACCTTGTGCGGCATCGTCGAGGACCCGACGGTGCCCTGACCGCGGACCTGGGCGAAGTAGCCCATCGAGATGTAGGTCCACACGTCGGTGCAGAGGTTGTGCAGCACCCGGTTGAACCGGGCGACGTCGGCGTAGAGCTCGGCCTGCCAGTCATGGCTCTCGATCTGGGTGGTGAGCGGGTTCCAGGTCAGGCCCAGCCCCTCCACGAACGAGCGCGAGATCGCCGGCCAGTCGGCGTCGGGCACCGCCGCGACGTGCGCGCCGAAGGTGCCCGTGGCGCCGTTGAGCTTGCCGAGGAACTCGGCCGCCCGCACCTGTCGCAGCTGCCGGCCCAGCCGGTGCGCCAGCACGGCAATCTCCTTGCCCATGGTGGTCGGGGTCGCCGGCTGCCCGTGCGTGTGCGCCAGCAGCGGCACGTCGCGCAGGTCCCGGGCCATCGTCGCCACCTGCTCGACCAGCGCCTCGGCACGCGGCAGCCACACCTGCTCGACCGCGCCCTTGACCATGAGGGCGTAGGACAGGTTGTTGACGTCCTCACTGGTGCAGCAGAAGTGGACCAGCTCCGGTATGCCGTCCGCCTCCGCCCCGAGGATCGTCGCCAACCGCTTCTTCAGGTAGTACTCGACCGCCTTGACGTCGTGGACGGTCTCGCGCTCGATCTGCTTGAGCTCGGCCACGTCGTCCGGCCCGAAGTCGGCGACGACCGCACGCAGCCCGTCCTTCTCGGCACCGGTGAGCTCGCGCACGCCGGGCACGACGTGCCGATCGGTGAGGTGGATGAGCCACTCGACCTCGACGTGCACCCGCTCGCGGTTGAGGGCGGCCTCGGACAGGTAGTCGACGAGCGGGGCGACCACGGGGCGGTAGCGGCCGTCGAGGGCACCGAGGGGGATGGCGGGGGATGCGTCAGCGAGCGAGGCCATGGCCCTCATCCTCCCAGAGCAGGGTGCGCTAGCTCGTCGGCTGGTCCTGCTGCCAGGCGACGCTGATGAGGCAGAACGCCTCACCCTGCGGACCCGTCACGCGGGCGACCCGGCCGTAGGGGGAGTCCTGCGGCTCGCCCTGCACGCTGCCGCCGAGCTCGCTCACCCGGGCGGCCGCCGCGTCGGTGTCGCTGACGCCGAAGTAGATCGCCCAGTGCGCCGGGACCTGCACGTCGCCGGCCGGCAGCCTGCCGATCCCGCCGCGCAGCTGCCCGTCCGTGGTGGAGAAGGTGGAGTAGAGGAAGTCGCCGCTGTCCATCGAGTCGTAGGAGTAGCCGAGCACGCGCGCGTAGAACGTCTTGGCCGCCTCGTAGTCGTTGCTCATCTGCTCCTCCCAGACGAGCGCACCGGGTTCGCTGTGCAGGCCGATGCCCTTGTGCTCTCCCGCCTGCCACAAACCGAAGGTCGCCCCCGTCGGGTCGGCGCAGTAGGCCATCCGCCCCATCTGCCCGACGTCCATCGGCTCCATCATGAAGCTGCCGCCTTCGTCGCGGACCTTCGCGGCGGTGGCCTCGAGGTCGTCGACGGCCAGGTAGGTGGACCACACGTTGGGGAAGGGGTTGTCGTCCGGCTTCGGGCTGATCGCCGCGACCTGCCGGCCGTTCAGCAGGCAGGTGACGTAGCCGCCGTAGTCGGGGCCGCTCTCCTGGCACTCCCAGCCGAACAGCCCGGAGTAGAAGTCCTTCGCCGCGGCCACGTCGGTGACCATGACGTCGATCCAGCAGGGGGTGCCCTCGGGCCACGTGTCGTCGTGGGTCGGCATGCTCGCTCCTCGGGTGAGTGGTCGGTCTCGGCGCCTTCACGGGAAGCCTGCCACCCACCCACGGGCACCCGCCAGCGTCCGCTCAGTGCCTCCCTTGCTCCCCTGCACTCCCCGCCGGCGTGAGCTCACCGGCCAGGTGCTCGACCAGACCGCGGCAGGCGGCCTCGACCTCGCGCAGGCAACGGTCGAACCCCTCGGCCCCACCGAAGTAGGGGTCGTCGGTCTCCAGGGTCCCCGCTGCCACGGCCTCGGGGTCGAACTCGCGCAGCAGCCGCACCTGCGCATCGCCCGGCTCGGCGATCTCCCGCAGGTCGCGGGCGTGCCCGCGGTCGGCGACCAGCACGAGGTCGTGCTCGGACAGCCAGCGTTCGGTGAGCTGCTGTGCGCGGTGGGCGGACCCGTCATACCCGTGCTGGTGCAGCGCGGTCAGGGTGCGCGGGTCCGCGGGGCCTCCCACGTGCCACGCGCCGACCCCCGCGGAGTCCACGGTGACGCGGTCGGCCAGGCCCGCGTCCTCCAGCAGCGAACGCAGGATCACCTCCGCCATCGGAGACCGGCAGATGTTGCCCGAGCAGATCACGCTGATGCGGTATGCCGAGTGCTCACCGTGGTGTCCCATGGCCGCCATTGTGGTCGGTCGCGCGCCGACAACCGGTCGGCCCCCGGGGGCGGTGCGAGCAGCTGCGGGGCGAAACCGGGACGTAATGGACGAAACGTCTTGACACGTCGACGTAACGGGCGTTCCCTGAAGCGAGCGGCGCAACGCACCTCAGGAGGCCGCGATGGCAGCACAGGCAGCCGGTTCGTCGTCCGGAGCGTCCCTGCGGCGGGAGCTCAACATCTGGGAGGCGATCGGGCTCTCGGTCGCCCTCATGGCGCCGTCGATGGCCGCCAACATCAACCCCCAGGGCACCGCCCAGACGGTCGGGCGCGCGGTGCCGCTGGCGTTCGCGCTCGCCACCGTCGGCGTGCTGCTGGTCGCCTGGACCTTCGTGCGGCTGTGCCAGAAGTTCCACCACGCCGGCTCGGTCTACGGGTTCGTCGGCGCCACCCTCGGCGCGCGGACCGGGGTGGTCTCGGGGTGGTCGCTGATGGGCACCTACACCTTCTACGGCGTGGTGACCTCCACCGCCTGCGGCATCCTCGGCACCGACTTCCTCACCTCCGTCGGCGTGTGGCCGTCGCCGCCGTGGTGGGGACCGTTCATCGTCAGCGGCGTCGTGCTCATCGGCGTCGCGCTGCTGACGATCTCGCCGGTACGGATCGGGACGCGGGTGCTGCTCGCGGTCGAGGGCACCACCGTGCTGCTCATCGTCGCGGTCGCCGTGGTCGTGCTGATCCGGCTGCTCAGCGGCACCGCACCGCACGGCGGCCACGCCACGTGGAGCGTCTTCTCGGTCCCGCACGGCACGGGCAGCTCGGCGCTGTTCCTCGGTGTCGTGTTCGGCTTCCTGTCCTTCGCCGGGTTCGAGGCCGCGGCCACCCTGGGTGAGGAGGCCAAGGAGCCGCGCCGGGACATCCCCCGGGCGATCCTGGGCACCGCGATCTTCGGCGGCGTCTACTTCGTCTTCGTCACCGCGGTCGAGGTGATGGGCTTCGGCGCGACCCCGGCGGGGATGAAGCGGTTCGTCGGATCCGGTTCCCTCATGGGCGATCTCGGCTCCTCCTACATCGCCGCGTGGATCGGGGACCTGATCACCTTCGGTGCGGCGGTGAGCGCCTTCGCCTGCGCCCTGGCCTGCGGTGTCGGCGCCTCCCGGCTGCTCTTCGCGCTCAGCCGGGACGGGGTGGGGCCGGAGCGGCTCGGCCGCATCTCCACCCGGCGCGGTACCCCCGTGGCGGCCTCGGTGCTGGTGATCGCCGGCATGTACGTCTTCGACATCGTGTGCGTGATCGCCTTCCACGCCAAGCCGTTCGACGTGTTCACGTGGTCGGCGACGATCGGCACGCTGATCCTGCTCGTCGTCTACGTGCTCGCCACGCTGGGGGCCGTGCGGCTCGTGTTCTTCTCCGGCGAACGCTCCGCGTTCACCTGGGAGATCATCGTCCCGGCGCTCGCGCTGCTGGTGCTGGGCTACACGATCTACCGCAACGTGCTGCCCTATCCCCAGGGCGCGGCCGCCTGGTTCCCCGTGGTCGCCGCGGTCTGGATCCTGCTGTCCGTCGCGCTGGTCGTCAGCCGGCCCTCGGTCGCCCACCGCGCCGGTGAGCGGCTGATGCACGAGGAGGGCCTCGGCACGGTGGCGAGCTCGCCGACCTTCGGGGCCGAGGCGCCGGGACGGCCGGTGGGGACATGAGCAGCCACCTGGACGGGGACCTGCTCGCCGGGGCGACGGTCCGGGCGCGGATGGCCCGGGAGGCGGCGCGCCCGATGCGCGAGCAGGGGGTCGCCGGGATCGTCCTGTCCTTCGTCGACACCGCCGGCATCAACCGGATCAAGACGGTGCCGGTCGAGCGACTGCCCGCCGCAGCCACGCGGGGCGTCGGCATGTCGCCCGTGTTCGACACCTTCCTGGCCGATGACTCCCTCACCACCACCGCCCGGTTCGGCGGCCCGGACGGCGACCTGCGCCTGGTGCCGGACCTCGCGGCGCTGACCGTCCTGGCGGCCCAGCCGGGCTGGGCGTGGGCGCCGGTCAACCGCTACACCCAGGACGGCGCGCCCTACGTGCTGTGCCAACGCCGGTATGCCGCCGAGGCCGCCTCCCGCTGCCAGGAGGCCGGCCTCGACGTGATCGCCGCCGTGGAGATCGAGTGGGCGGTGGCGCGCGGGGACGGAGCCGGCTTCGAGCCGGCCTGCCGCGGGCCGGCATACGGCATGGCGCGGCTGGTGGAGCTGTCCGACTACGCGCGCGACCTGCTCGTGGCGCTGCAGCGGGAGGGGGTGGAGGTCGAGCAGCTGCACCCGGAGTACTCCGACGGGCAGTACGAGGTCTCCGTCGGGCCGACCGACCTGGTCACCGCCGCGGACCGGAGCGTGCTGGTGCGGCAGACGATTCGCGCGGTCTCGGCCCAGCACGGGCTGCAGGTCTCGTTCGCGCCGTCGGTGGTGAACGGCCACGTCGGCAACGGCGGCCACATCCACCTGTCCGCCCGCTCCGGCGAGCGCAACATCTTCGCCGGCGGCGACCGCCGGCACGGCCTGACGGCGGCGGGCGAGGCGTTCGCGGCCGGGATCCTCGAAGAGCTGCCCGGGCTGTGCGCCGTCGGCGCCCCGACCGTCGCCAGCTACCTGCGGCTGGTGCCCTCGCACTGGGCCGGCGCCTTCCAGTGCTGGGGCCTCGAGACGCGGGAGGCCGCGCTGCGACTGGTCCGGGGACTGCGCGGCGACCAGGACCGCGCCGCCAACATCGAGGTCAAGTGCGTCGACCTCACCGCCAACCCCTACCTGCTGCTCGGGGCACTCGCCGGGGCGGGGCTGGCCGGTGTCCGGAGGCAGGCGCGGCTGCCCGAGGAGGTGACCGGCGATCCGGCGCTGCTCGACCCCGCCGAGCTCAAGGCGCGCGGCGTCCAGCGCCTGCCCCAGTCGCTACCCGAGGCGATCGACGCCCTCGCCGCCAGCGCGACCCTGCGGGAGGTCCTCGGCGACGACCAGCTCGAGGTGGTGCTGGGCGTGCGACGGGCCGAGGCGGAGCGGTTCGCCGGCAGGGAGGACGACGAGGTGGTCGCCGCCACGCGGTGGGTCTACTAGGCGGTCCGCGTGCCCCAGGTTCATGTGCCCCAGGGTCCCGTGCCCCCAGACAATCCGGCCACGGTCGGCCAGCTCATCCGGGCCCGGCTGCCGTTCCTGCCGCCGGCCGAACGACGGGTGGCCGTGTCCCTGCTCGGCGGGGACCCGCTGCTCGGGCTCGGCACCGTGGCCGACGTCGCCGCGGCCGCGGACACCAGCGCCCCCACGGTGCTGCGGCTCCTGGCCCGGCTGGGGTTCCCCGCCTTCGCCGACTACCAGGCCGCCGTGCGCCGGGAGCTGTCCGGGCGGCTGTCCTCGCCGCTGGAGCAGTTCCCCACCCATTCGAGCGACTCGGCACCGGCGGTGATGCTCCAGAGCCTCGCCGGCTCCGTCAGCGAGGATGCGACCCGGCTGCCGTCCGGGGACCTCGACCTCGCGGTGCGCCTGCTCGCCGACGAGCGCCGGCGCGTCCTCACCCTCGGCGGCCGGTTCAGCAGGTTCCTCGCCGGCTACCTCGCCGCGCACCTGCAGCTGCTGCGCCCGGGCGTCAGCTGGGTCGACGCGTCCGCGCAGGAGCGGGCCGCCGCCCTGCTCGACGTCGACCGGCGCAGTGTCGTCGCCGTCTTCGACTTCCGCCGCTACCAACGGGACACCGTCGACTTCGGTGCCGCGGCCGCGGCCCAGCGCGCCCACCTGCTGCTGTTCACCGACCAGTACCTCTCGCCGCTCGCTGCGCAGGCCGACGTCGTGCTGCCCACGAACGTCGAATCGCCCTCGCCCTTCGACGTGCTGACGCCCGCGATGGCGCTGGTGGAGGTGCTGGTCGCCGGGGTGGTCGCGCGGCTGGGCCGGCGCCCCCGGGAGCGGATGGCGAGGTATGACGAGTTGTCCCGGGACGCGGTCGCCGTCCAGCGTGCCCTCGCCCCGCCCCCGGACGCCGAGGAGGCGAACGGCTGATGGCGGGAGGGGGCTCGGGGCAGTGGTGTGACGCGCTGCACGACGAGCTGCGGCGCGCCGTGGCCGCTCACCTGCCCGCGGCCGTGGCGCTCCGGCGCGAGCTCCACACGCACCCGGAGGTCTCCGGTGCGGAGGGGTGGACCGCCGAGCGGGTCAGCGTGGCCCTGCCGGCGCTGGACTGCCGGGTGGTCGCCGGCACCGGCCGGCTCGTCCGGGTGTCCGCCGGGGAACGGCCGGTCGTCATCCGGGCCGAGCTGGACGCTCTCCCGGTGCACGAGCAGACGGGCGCCCCCTTCGCCTCCGCCAACGGCGCCATGCACGCCTGCGGCCATGACGTGCACCTGGCCGCCCTCGTCGCCGTGGCGCACGCCTGCGCCGACGTCGGGTCGGTGCCGCTGCTGGCGCTGCTGCAGCCCCGCGAGGAACGGTCGCCCTCCGGGGCCCGGGACGTCGTGGAGTCCGGCGCGCTGGTGGAGGAGGGGGCCCGGGCGGTCGTCGCCGTCCACGTCAACCCCGCCGTGCCCTCCGGCACCGTCGCGGTCGACCCCGGCGTCGTCAACGCCGGCTCGGACGAGCTCGAGATCGCCATGGTGGGCCGCGGGGGCCACGGCGGTTACCCCCACCTGGCCCGCGACCCGGTGCCCGCGCTGTGCGAGGCCGTCGGCGCGTTGGCGCAGGCGGTCCGCGGCACGGTCGGCCCCTTGCAGCCGGCGGCGGTCAGCATCGGCGTGCTCGAGGCCGGCGCCGCGCCCAACGTCATCTCGTCCACGGCCAGGGCGGCCGGCACGATCCGCACCTTCTTCCCCGACGACCGGGCCCGGTTGCACGCCCGAATCGAGCAGGTGGTCAGCTCCGTCGCCGCGGCGCACGGCTGCACGGGGGAGGCGACGATCGTGGAGGTGGAGCCGCCGCTGCGCAACGACCCCGCCCTCACCGTGGCCGCGCGCACGCGGTTGTCCGACGGCGGCGTGGTCCTCGCACCGGAGTTCCGCTCGTGCGGCGCCGACGACTTCTCCTTCTACGGGGACCAGCTGCCCAGCCTGATGGCGTTCCTCGGCACGTCGGACCGACCGCCGGCTGCGGCGCTCGCCGACGGCGACCGCGTCTCGTTGCACGACCCACGGTTCCTGCCGCCGGACGACGCGGTCCGGCAGGTCGCCGAGGTGATGATCGGCTGCCTCGTCGCGGCGCTGGAAGGCGAGGAGCCGCAGCCCGGCGAGCGACCGGGGGCGGACCTCAGAGGGTGACCCAGGCGGGTGACTCGGCACGGAACCGCTCGCGGTCCCACGTGCCGGCCTCCTCCGGGATGCGGCCGATCAGCGGCGTGTCGGTCACCGACGGCAGGTCGCTGAGGTTGGTCAGCGCCACCAGGTCGGGGTCCTTGGGCCAGGAGCCGATCACCACGCCGAGGCACTCGAGGTCGCGGGCGGTCAGCGCCTCCACCGTGAGCGCGCAGTGGTTGAGCGTGCCGAGGCCGGGTCGCGTGACGACGATGAACCCGACGCGGGCGTGCCGGTGCTGCAGGGCGATCCCGAGGTCGGCCAGAGTCGCGCCCGTGGCGTCGAGGCGGTCGAGCACCCCGCCGGTGGCGTCGACCAGGACCAGGTCGACCCCGTCCCGGCCGGCGAGCCCCAGCAGCTTGTCGGCGTGGTCGTCGACCAGCGGCAGGACGACGCCGTGGCGCCGGGCGCCGGTCACCAGCGGCAGCTCCTCCTCGAGCCGGAAGAACTCGTGGGTCTCCACCTCGCCGGCCAGCCGGACGATGTCGTCGACGTCTCCCGGCTCGTCCTCGGCCCGGCTGGTCTGCGCGAGCTTGACCACCACGACGCGAAGGTCGTGGTGGTCAAAGCCTGCGGCCAGGGCCGCGGTCGTCACCGTCGTGCCCACGCGGGGGCCGGTGCCGGTGACGACCATGATCGGTGCCAGGAGAGCCATCAGCGCCGATTCTGTCCCATGACGGGCACACGGTCAGCGCAGGCGCGTGACGAAACGGTGAAGAAGGCTCCCCCGGACCAGGTCACGCGTCCGGGTAGCCGTTCGGGTTCTGCGACTGCCACCGCCAGCTGTCCGCGCACATGTCGTCGATGGACTTGACCGCATGCCAACCCAACTCGGCGTTGGCGCGGGAGGGGTCGGCATACGAGGCGGCGATGTCACCGGGGCGCCGGCCCACGACCTCGTAGGGCAGCTCGTGGCCGACGGCCTTCTCGAACGCGTGCAACAGCTGCAGGACGCTGGTGCCCTGGCCGGTGCCGAGGTTCCAGGTGCTGACCGGCTGGTCGGTCCGGGTGAGCTTGTCCAGAGCCGCGACGTGCCCGGCCGCGAGGTCCTCCACGTGGATGTAGTCGCGCACGCCGGTTCCGTCGACGGTGTCGTAGTCGTCGCCGAAGACCCGGAGCCTGTCCCGCCGGCCGACGGCGACCTGGGCGATGAAGGGCATGAGGTTGTTCGGGATGTCTGAGGGGTCCTCGCCGATCGTCCCCGACTCGTGCGCGCCGACCGGGTTGAAGTAGCGCAGCAGCGCAACACGCCAATTCGTCTCTGCCGCAGCGACATCGCGCAGGACCTGCTCGATCATCACCTTGGTCCAGCCGTAGGGGTTGGTGGCCGAGGTCGGCAGGTCCTCGCGCATGGGCACCGGGGCGTCCGGGCCGTAGACGGTGGCCGAGGAGGAGAAGACCAGCTTGTCGACACCGTGCCGCCGCATTGCGCGCACGAGGGAGAAGGTGGAGCCGAGGTTGTTCTCGTAGTACTCCAGCGGCTTCTCGACGCTCTCGCCGACGGCCTTGAACCCGGCGAAGTGGATGACCGCGTCGAGCTGCTCGTGCGCGAAGAGGTGCTCGGTCTTGTCGGCGTCGCGGAGGTCGAAGCCGTGGACCGGCAGGTGCCTGCCGGTGATCGCCTCGAGCCGGTTGATCACGGTGGGCTTGGCGTTGGAGAAGTTGTCCACGACCACCACGTCGTGCCCGGCCGCGACGAGCCGGACGACGGTGTGGGACCCGATGTAGCCGGCGCCGCCGGAGACCAGAACGCGCATGGGCGCAACTCTATGTGTCGTCGCCGCCGGCGTGTGCTTGGCTGAGGGCGTGGTGGCGTGGGTGGAGCAGCTCGTCGTGCCGGGGCAGATCGGCAGCAGCCCCGACGTCGACGGCGCCAACGTCTGGATCGTCGGGGACGAGACCGAGTGCGCGGTGGTGGACCCGGTCGGCGACGTGTCCGGCATACAGGAGGTGGTGGGGGAGCGACAGGTGCGGCTCGTGCTGTGCACCCACGTGCACCCCACGCACGTCGCCGGCGCGATCGGGCTCGCGGAGGCGACCGGCGCGCTGATCTTCCTGCACTCCGACGAGTTCCCGTTCTGGGCGCGGCACCGACCGGACCGGCGGCCCGACGTCGAGGTCGTCGACGGGTTGACCGTCGACATCGGACGCACGCGGATCGAGGCGGTCTACACCCCCGGGCACACGCCGGGCAGTACCTGCTGGCACGGCGTCGACCTGGACGTGGTGTTCACCGGCCACACGCTGGGCGCGCAGGGGCCGCACGTCGCCGGCCGGGCGTTCGACATCGAGCAGCAGGTGGCGTCGATCCGGGGCCGGCTGTTCTCGCTGCGCAACCAGACGGTCGTGCACGCCGGCGCCGGGCCGGACACGCGGATCTCCACCCAGCGGTGGGACGTCGAGTTCTGGCGCTGACCGGAGAACCGGTGCGGGTCCGTAGGCTTTCGCCATGGTGGATCCAGCCGTCGTCCTGACCGAGCGGGTGCAGGCGGCGATCAGGTCCGCGCTCGGGCCCGACTTCGCCGACGTGGATCCGATCATCCGGCCGTCGCAGTTCGCGGACTACCAGGCCAACGCCGCGCTCGCCCTCGCCCAGCGGGTGGGTCGTCCCCCGCGCGAGCTGGCGAGCGAGATCGCCGGGCACCTCGATGCGGGGCAGGTGTGCCGCTCGGTGGAGGTCAGCGGACCGGGCTTTCTCAACCTCACCCTGCGCGACGACTGGATCGGTATGGCGACCAGCGAGTTGGCAGGGGAGGACCGTCTCGGGGTGCCCCGCCAGTCGCGGCAGGTCGTGCCGATCGACTACTCGGCGCCGAACGTGGCCAAGGAGATGCACGTCGGGCACCTGCGGACGACCGTCGTGGGCGACGCGCTGGCGCGGACGCTGGAGCACCTCGGGCACCAGGTGATCCGGCAGAACCACATCGGTGACTGGGGCACGCCGTTCGGCATGCTGATCGAGTACCTGCTCGACGTGGGAGAGGGATCGGCCGAGGCGAAGCTGCTCGAGGACGACCCGAACGCGTTCTACCAGGCCGCCCGTCGGCAGTTCGACAGCTCCCCGGAGTTCGCGACGCGGGCACGGGTCCGCGTGGTCGCGCTGCAGGGCGGCGATTCCGAGACGCTGCGGCTCTGGCGCGAGCTGGTCGACCGGTCGCGGCGCTACTTCAACCGGGTCTATGCGGCCCTCGACATCACGCTGATCGACGCCGACCTCGCCGGGGAGTCGACCCACAACGCCGAACTGGCGCAGATCTGCGATGAGCTGGAGACCAAGGGTCTCGCCCGCGTCGACGAGGGCGCGCTGTGCGTGTTCCTGCCGGGTTTCACCGGCCGCGAGGGCAAGCCGGTGCCGCTGATCATCCGCAAGAGCGACGGCGGCTACGGCTACGGCACCACGGACCTGGCCACCATCCGGCACCGCGTGCGCGACCTGCACGCCGACCGGGTGCTCTACGTGATCGGTGCGCCGCAGCACCTGCACCTGACGATGGTGTGGGAGACCGCCCGACGGGCGGGGTGGCTGCCTGACGACGTCGAGGTGGTGCACGTGCAGATCGGCAACGTGCTCGGCGCCGATGGCAAGCTGCTGCGCACCCGCAGTGGGGCGCCGGTGCCGCTGATGTCGCTCGTCGGCGAGGCGGTCGAGCGGGCCGGCGTCGTGGTGTCGCAGCTGCGTCCCGAGCTCGGGGCGGCCGAGCAGGCCGCAATCGCCAGGGACGTCGGCGTGGGCGCGGTGAAGTACGCCGACCTCTCCGTGGCGCACGACACCGAGTACGTCTTCGACTACGACCGGATGCTCGCGTTGCACGGCAACACCGGGCCCTACCTGCAGTACGCCGTCGCCCGGCTCCGCTCCCTCTTCAGCCGAGCGGGACTGGACGTCGGGCACGCGACGCACGCGGTCGGCATACGGGAGCCGGCGGAGCGGGCGCTGGCGCTGGCACTGCTCGGGTTCGGGTCGGTCGTCGCGCAGGTGGGCGACCTGCTGGAGCCGCACCGGCTGTGCGGCTACCTGTTCGAGCTGGCGCAGACGTTCACGACGTTCTACGAGCAGTGCCCGGTGCTGAAGGCCGAGGGGCCGGTGCGGGAGTCCCGGCTGGCGTTGTGCGCGTTGACGCTGCGCGTGCTGGGGCAAGGGCTGGACCTGCTCGGTGTCCCCGCCCCGGCTCGCATGTAGCCCCCACCCCCACCCCGCGACCGACGACCTCGTGTGTGGCGTTTCGCGCCGTCGAAACGGCGCAACACGCCACACACGAGGTCGTCGGTCGGGTGAGGCGGGCGCCTCAGCTCAGTGAGGGCGCTGGTCGACGATACGGCGGGCCTTGCCGACGGAGCGCTCGATGCCACCGGGGGCCACGACGTTGACCTTGGCGGTCGTGCCGATGGTGGACTTGATGTGGTGGGCCACCTCGCGGGCGAGCTGCTCGTAGGACGCCTCGCCGGTTCCGGGGTCGGCCTCCGCGTTGACGGTCAGCTCGTCCATGCGGCCGGGGCGGGTGAGCACGCACTGGAAGTACGGCGACAGACCCGGCAGCGACAGGATGATCTCCTCGATCTGGGTCGGGAAGACATTGACGCCGCGCACGATCATCAGGTCGTCACTGCGGCCGGTGACCTTCTCCATCCGCCGGAAGCCGGGCCGGGCCGTGCCCGGCAGCAGCTTGGTCAGGTCGCGCGTCCGGTAGCGCAGCACCGGCATCGCCTGTTTGGTCAGGGACGTGAAGACCAGCTCGCCGACCTGCCCCTCCGCGACCGGCTCGTCGGTGATCGGGTTGACGATCTCGGGGTAGAAGTGGTCCTCCCAGATGTGCAGCCCGTCCTTGGTCTCGGCGCACTCCTGGGCGACGCCGGGACCCATCACCTCGGACAGCCCGTAGATGTCGGTGGCGTGCATGCCGACGTGCTGCTCGATCTCCTGGCGCATCGCCTCGGTCCACGGCTCGGCGCCGAAGACCCCGATCTCCAGCGAGGTCTCGCGCGGGTCGATGCCCGCGGCCTCCATCGCGTCGACCATCGACAGGAAGTACGACGGCGTCACCATGATCGCCCGCGGCGCGAAGTCCGTGATGAGGCTGATCTGCTTCTCGGTCTGGCCGCCGCTGGCGGGCGTCACCCGGCAGCCGAGCGCCTCCGCGCCGTAGTGGGCGCCCAGCCCACCGGTGAACAGGCCGTAACCGTAGGCCACGTGCACCCCGTCCCCCGGCCGCACGCCGGCCGCACGCAGGGACCGCGCCACGACCTGCGCCCAGGTGCGAATGTCCTCGGCGGTGTAGCCGACCACCGTGGGCTTCCCGGTCGTGCCGCTGGAGGCGTGCAGCCGCACGACCTGCTCCTTCGGCACCGCGAACATCCCGAACGGGTAGTTCGCGCGCAGGTCGGCCTTGCTCGTGAACGGCAGGTGCCGCACATCCTCGAGCGAGGTGATGTCTTCGGGGCTGATCCCCTTCTCGTCCAAAGTCTTTCGGTAGTGCGGCACGTTGTCATAGGCGTGCCGCACGGTCCACTGCAGCCGCTCGAGCTGGTGGGCGCGCATCTCGTCGACGGACCAGCGCTCCGCCTCGTCATAGAGGTCGGGGCGGTCGTCGAGCACCGGGAGGCTCATCGGTTCTCCTGATTCTTGCCGGAATTCGGGCCGGGTGCTGCGCTCCCAGCATCAGACGTGTCGCTTTCGGCGTGAGCGGTGTCGCTGTCCCCGGTCGGCGCGGCCTGAGCAGCCGTCCGCGGCGTGAGCGCCCTTGAGCGGCCGCGGAACTCGGCGATGAGCTCACCGTCCGACTCGCGGGTCACCGTGACGTCGGTGAGACCATTCCGGCCGTATGCCGCGCGCTCCTGTGCCTGCGCGACCAGCACGTCGCCGAGGCGGGCCGAGGTGACGAAGTTGATGTCGCAGCCGGAGGCGACGGTCAGGCGCCCGGTGGCGTTGCACGCCAACGCGAACGCCGAGTCGCAGAGGGTGAAGATGAGCCCACCGTGCATGATCTTGTGCCCGTTGACCATGACCTCGGTGACCGGCATCCGGACCGAGGACCACCCGAGCCGGCCGTCGTGGCCGACGTCGAGCAGCTCCATGCCCAGACCCCGGGAGGCCTCGTCGTCGGCCCACATCGCCTGCACGTGGGACAGCTCGGGCGTACCGGTGCTCACGGGGCCGTCCCGTTGTCGCCCTCCAGCAGCCCCGGGCTGAGCCGGTAGCGCCCGCCCGGGAACGCCTCGTCCAGCTCCCGCAGCTGCTCGGCCACCCGGCCGAAGCCGATCTCCCGACCCCACTCGAGCGGGCCCTTCGGGTAGTTGGTGCCGAGCTTCATCGCGGTGTCCACGTCCTCGGCGCTGGCCTCGCCGCGTGCCACGAGGTCCACCGCCTCGTTGACGAGCATCGCGATCGTGCGGGCGACCGGGTTGGTGCGCACCGGCGCGTCGTCGGCGGTGAGCTTCGCGGCGAGCTCCTCGTCAGGTTCCGCATCGAGCGCGCGGCCGGTGTCGTCATACGAGAAGACACCCTGACCGGTCTTGCGCCCCAGCTTCCCGGCCTCCACGAGGCCGCGCTGGTAGTCGGTCGGCGTGTAGCGCTCGTCGCGGCCGGTCTGCTCCCAGACCGAGGTGCCGACCGCGAGGTTGACGTCCTGGCCGATGAGGTCGGTCAGCTCCATCGGGCCCATCCGAAAGCCGGCCCGGCGCAGGGTGAGGTCGACGGTGGCCGGGTCGACCGTGCCGTCGGCGACCATCCGCTGGGCCTCGCCGTAGAACGGCCGCGCCACCCGGTTGACGATGAAGCCCGGCGTGGAGGTGCACGAGACCGGGGTCTTGCCCCAGCGGCGCACGAGCTCCGCGGCACGGTTCAGCACCTGCGTCGACTCCGCGGTGACGTGGCCGTCGGGTCCTTCGTGGTTGTGGCCGTGGATGACCTCGACGAGCTTCATCAGCGGCGGCGGGTTGAAGAAGTGCAGCCCGAGCACGCGCTCGGGCTGCGGCAGGCCCTCGGCGATCGCGGCGATGTCGAGGCTGGAGGTGTTGGTCGCCAGGAGCGTGTCGGCCGGCTGGCGCTCGGCGAGCGCGGTGAAGAGGGCGCGCTTGTCGCCGAGATCCTCGCGGATCGCCTCGATGACCAGGCCGCAGGCCGGCAGGTCCTCGATCCGGTCGACCACGTCGAGCCGGGCGGTGGCCGCGTCGGCGTCCGCCTGGCTGATCTTGCCCTTGCTGGCGAGCTTGGTGAGGGTGGCGCCGAGGCGCTGGTGGGCCTTGTCGGCAGCCCCCTCGAACGCGTCGAGCAGGTGGACCCGGTGGCCGGCCTGGGCGGCGACCTGGGCGATGCCGGTGCCCATGGCACCGGTGCCGATCACCGCGACGTCGGCGAGCTGCTGGGCCGGGGGGTCAGTGGGGGAATCAGGGGTGGCGGACAGCATGTGACACATGTTGGCACGGACGCCTTACCGGTGTAAGAGCCGTCTCACGGCTCCTGTGGTGCGCTGGTTACGATCGAAGATGTGACTGACACGACCGCCGCCCAGTCCGCCTCCGCTCCCAGCCACCCGCTCGTGGCCAAGCACGAGACCGTGCTCAAGGAGGCCGCGCAGGCCCTCGCCGACCGCTCGTGGTTCTCCCGCTACCCGGAGTCCCCCTCCCCGAGGGTGTATGGCGAGAGCGCGGCTGCCGAGGGCAAGGACGCCTTCGAGGGGCGGCTGGCTGGTGACTTCACGGACCTGGCCGACCAGCCCACCGACGGCACGTGGGTGGGTAGCGAGGTCTCGCCCTACGGGCCGGAGCTGCGGGTGCGCTACCCGCACCTGGACATCGACGCGGGACTTGCCGCGGCGAAGGCGGCGCTGCCGGCCTGGCGGGACGCCGGTGCCCGCACGAGGGCGGCCGTGTGCGTCGAGATGATCGACCGGATCAACGAGCACTCCTTCGAGCTGGCCAACGCGGTGATGCACACCACCGGGCAGCCGTTCGTCATGGCCTTCCAGGCAGCCGGGCCGAACGCCCAGGACCGCGCGCTCGAGGCGGTGGTCGCCGCACTCGTGGAGCAGGAGCGGGTCCCGGCGTCGGTGGTGTGGGAGCGGCCGACCAAGCGTGAGCCGATCCGCATGCAGAAGGACTACCGCATCGTCCCGCGCGGCCTCGGGCTGATGATCGGCTGCAACACCTTCCCCACGTGGAACGGTTACCCGGGGCTGTTCGCCTCGCTCGCCACCGGCAACCCCGTCGTCGTCAAGCCGCACCCGCGGGCCACGTTGCCGCTGGCGATCACGGTCGCGGTGATGCGCTCCGTGCTCGAGGAGGCCGGGTTCGACAAGGCGCTCGTGCAGCTCGCCGCCGAGGACGACGGCGAAGGTCTGGCGAAGGAGCTCGCGCTGCGGCCGGAGGTCGCGCTCATCGACTACACCGGCGGGCCCGGGTTCGGTGGCTGGCTCGAGCGGGAGGCTGCCGCGCACGGCAAGCAGGTCTACACCGAGAAGGCCGGCGTCAACACCGTCGTCGTCGACTCGACCGACAGCCTCAAGGGGTTGCTCGGGAACCTCGCCTTCTCCTTCTCCCTGTACTCCGGGCAGATGTGCACCGCCCCGCAGAACGTCTACGTCCCGCGCGACGGTGTCGACACCGACCAGGGCCACCTGTCGTTCGAGGAGTTCGGGCAGCAGCTGGCCGGGGCGGTCACGGCGTTCAACGCGGATGACGCGAAGGCGGTCGAGGTGCTGGGCGCCACCGTCAACGACGACGTCCGCTCGCGGGCGACCGACCTGCCCGGCCTCGCCTCCCGCCTCGGCGGCGAGGTGGTGCTGGACACCCGCAAGGTGACCCACCCGGCATACCCCGATGCCGTGGTGCGCGTCCCGGGACTGGTGTCGGTCGACGTCGGCAACGACACGGCATACACCCAGGAGTGCTTCGGGCCGGTGTCGTTCCTCATCGCGACCGACTCGACCGGGCAGTCGCTGGAGCGGCTGCGGGACACGATCCGCGAGCACGGGGCGATGACGGCGTCGGTCTACTCGACCTCCGAGCAGGTGCTCGACGACGCGCGCGAGGCGGCGGCGGAGGCGGGCGTGGCGCTGTCGGAGAACCTGACCGGGCAGATCTTCGTCAACCAGACGGCGGCGTTCAGCGACTACCACGGCACGGGCGCGAACCCGGCGGCCAACAGCGCCTACGTCGACGCGGCATTCGTGGCGAACCGGTTCCGGGTGATCACCTCCCGCCGCCACGTCTGACGGCGGAGGGCACCGCCCTCTGCCCCTCTCTTTCGCCGCCCCCCGCCCCTCTCTTTCGCACCGACGACCTCGTGTGTGGCGTTTCGGGGCACGAATCGAGCCAGAATCGCCACACACGGGGTCGTCAGTCCGCGGGTGGCCACCAGGACCGCTGGTGGGGAAGCCGAATCCACTCTCCGTCGAGGCGCAGCCGCCCGGTGAACCGGCTGATGTCGCCGGTGGCAAAGGTGGACCGGACCCGACGGGCTACGCCCGCGACGTCACCCGTGGCCTCAGCGGTCGACCACCGGGCCACCTGCAGGCCCGTGTGCTCGACGGCCCGCTCGCGGTGGCGCTCGGCCATCACCCGTTTCGCGGCCCGCCGGGCCGCCGGCAGGTCGGCGGGGTCATCGGGGCTCTCCATGAGGTACTTGCCTTCGCCGTCGGCCTCCCCGGCGACACCGTGCTCCAGCCACAACCCGTCCACGCGTGCCACGAACATCCCCGTGGCAGTGAACACCTCAACCTGCGGCAGTGGCAGCTCGATCCCGACGTCATGCAGGCTGACGAAGGAGTAGGACTCGAGCCAGGTCTCTCGCCGCGGGTCGACGAGTTGCGTCGCCTCGGTCGCACGAGGCACGCCTCGCCAGCGTCGTTGCGCACAGAGCACCTCACGGACTTCCTCGAGGGTCGTGTCGCCGGCGCGAAGGGCGCCATCGGCGATCGCCACCGCTTGCGGCGCCCGCAGCGTGCGCAAGCAGTCCGCCACGGTGCGCGCCGGCGACGTGAGCAGCAGATCGTTCCGACGTTGCACCTCGTTGACCGCCGTGCCGCTGTGGTGCAGGACCAGTCCGGCCTCGCGGCGGCTCTGCGGAGACAGCTCGATCGCGGTCAGGTGCACCTCGCGCAGCGTCGCGAGGCCCACCGGCCACCCGTAGGCCAGCGCCGCGGTCTGGTGGCTCAGCACGTGCGTGGGGTGACGGGCGACCGCCTGCTGGGCGCGTGCACGGTGCAGCCGGTGGACGCGCTGCCAGTGAGCCTCGTCCTGCTCGGGCGGTGGCGGCGGTGGCGCCGCATAGAGACCTCGACCCAGCCGTTCGACCCGCCCCTGTCGCACCAGTCGGTCGAGGACCCAGCGCGAGATACCGCGTGCGGCGGCATCGCGGAGGGTGAACGGCGGCTCGACGGTCGTCAGGAGCGCAGCGAGTTGGGGGTCGACGTTCTGCATGAGGCGACAGGATCGCGGGAATCGGCCCGCGCGCGCCGACGTGCCTGTGGACAACCTCACTGACCACCCGGTGTGTGGCGTTTCGGGGTCGATCCCGCCCGCGAAACGCCACACACCAGGTGGTCAGTGCCGTGGAGAGAGCGCATCTCAGGATCCGGCCGCCCGAGCCCCCCACCGATGTCCGACACCTATCGTCGCGTTGTGTCCGCTGCCGCAGTCAGCCCCGACCTCCCGGCCCTGCCGGTGCTCGACCTCCGCCAGTCGGCGGATCCGGCGACTGCGCCGGTGTTCCGGGACGCACTGCGCGAGGCGACTCACGAGTACGGCTTCTTCTACCTGATCGGGCACGGCCTCGAGGCCGAGCGGATCGCGGAGCTGTTCGCCGTCGCGCGCCGGTTCTTCGCTCTCCCGGAGGCGGACAAGCTGGCGATCGAGAACCTGCACAGCCCGCACTTCCGCGGGTACACGCGGCTCGGCGGCGAGCGCACGCAGGGCAAGCAGGACTGGCGCGAGCAGATCGACATCGGCCCCGAGCGTCCGGCGATCACGCCACGCACCGCGGACTGGGACGTGCTCCAGGGCCCGAACCAGTGGCCGACGGCCCTCCCGGAGCTGCGCGAGGTGGTCACCGCGTGGAACGCCTCGATGGCGCAGGTCGGGCTGCGGCTGCTGCGCGAGTGGGCCGAGTCGCTCGGGCAGGACCGGGCGGTCTTCGACCCCGCCTTCGCCGTGGACCCCTCGGAGCTGACGAAGGTGGTGCGCTACCCGGGCCTTCCCGACGACGGTGCCGCCCAGGGCGTCGGCGCGCACCAGGACTCCGGCGTGCTCACGCTGCTGCTCGTCGAGCCGGGCTCGGTCGGCCTACAGGCCGAGCACGACGGCGAGTGGGTCGACGTGCCGTCCGTCGACGGTGCCCTCGTGGTGAACATCGGTGAGCTGCTGGAGTACGCCACCGACGGCTACCTGCGTGCCACGGTCCACCGCGTCGTCGCCCCGGGCCCGGGAACCGACCGGATCTCCGTCCCCTACTTCTTCAACCCCGCCCTGTCGGCCCGGGTCCCGCGGCTCACGCTGCCGCCCGAGCTCGCCACCGAGGCGCGCGGTGTCACGGTCGACCCGGCGAACACCATCCACGACACCTACGGCGCCAACGCCCTCAAGAGCCGGCTGCGCGCCCACCCCGACGTGGCCGCACGTCACCACCCGGACCTGGTCGCCCGGCTGGGCTGAGCGGCCGCCGTCCCCCGGGCCGGTGGAATTCCCGGGCGGGAGCCGTCTCGAGCGTTGCGCGCGGCCGCCCTGTCCGGTCGGGAGAGGCGGGGTGGCAGGGTGGGCGTCGTGAGCGGTATGCCGAGTGCCTCCGACCCAGCGGCGACGTCGCAGGAGCCGCGAGACAGGTCAGCGGCGACGTCGCAGGAGCCGCGAGACAGGTCAGCGGGGACGTCGCAGGAGCCGCGAGACAGGTCAGCGCAGCCCACGTTGCGGGACGGGCAGGTGGCGATCCGGCCGTGGCGGGCCGAGGACGGTGACCTGCTGGGGCCCGAGCTGCTCGCGGTGCTGGAGACGGACGGTGCCGGTCTGCTGCCGTTCGCGGTGGAGCACCGCGGGGTAGTGGCCGGCCGGGTCTCGGTCCGGCGGGCCGGCGACGGCGTCGGCGAGCTGCGGTGGGGCGTGCTGCCCGAGCACCGCGGATTCGGGGTGGCGGTGCGCTCGTTGCGCCTGCTGGTGGGGTACTGCTTCGACGAGCTGGGCCTTGCCCGGCTCGAGGCGTTCGTCCCGCCGGAGGACCGGCCCTCGATCCGCACCGCCGGCCGGGCCGGGCTCCGCAAGGAGGGCGTGGCGCGCGGACGCGCCCGACGCCACGGGCAGCGCGCCGACGAGCTGGTGTTCGCGCGGGTGGTCGGCGACCCGGAGCCGGACTCGCGCGACGGCTTCCTGTCCGTGCTCAACGCGGGCCTGCCCACCAAGCGGGTCATCACGCAGGGGCTGCTGCGCAACGGCGCCGGCGACCTGCTGATGTGCGAGTTGACCTACAAGGGTGAGTGGGACCTCCCCGGCGGCGTGGTCGATCCGCGTGAGTCCCCGGCCTTCGCCCTCGTGCGCGAGGTGGCCGAGGAGCTGCGGGTTGACGTGCGGCCGCTGCGGCTGGCCGCGACCAACTGGCTCCCGCCCTACCGGGCGTGGGACGACGCGATGCTGTTCGTCTACGAGCTGGAGCTGCTCGGGATGGCGGCCGAGGAGCTGTTCGACCACGTGATGCTCGAGCCCCGCGAGATCCGCCAGCTGCACTGGTGCTCGCTCGCCGACGTCGACGCCCATGCCGCGCCCTACGTCGGCCGGCACCTGCGCAGCATCGCCGCCGAGCTCGAGCGCTCGCGCCAGGAGGGCCGGAAGCCGGCCACGCTCTACCTGGAGGACGGGCTGGCGCCGGAGTGACCGGCATACCGTCACCCCTCGGGGCATCCCGAAGGTTCAGGTCGGGGGCAGGTGGGCGGTGAGGAACGCGCACGTCTGCTGCCAGGCCCGCGCCGACGCCGCGGGGTGGTGGAACATCGGGTGGGGGTTGTCGAATGCGTGCCCCGCGCCCTCGTGCACCTCGAACCGCGTCCCTTCCCCGGCGTGCGGCCCGGTGACGGCCTGGCGGATCCGCTCGACCGTCCCGGGGTCGAGGTAGACGTCCGCCGTCCCGAAGTGGTGCAGGCTCGGCGCGCGGACCGACGGCGCCAGGTCGAGCAGGTTCGGCAGCGCGGAGCCGTAGTAGCTGACCAGCACGTCCACGGCGGTCTGCGCCGCCACGTTGAACGCCAGCCCGCCGCCGAAGCAGAACCCGAGTGCCCCCACCCGCTCGATGCCCGCCTCCGCGCGGAGGTGCTCCACCGTGGCCACCCCGTCGCCGACCGCGGACGACCAGTCGAGCTGTCCGACCAGCTCCATCGCGCGATCGAGGAAGTCCGGCTGCTCCTCGTCGACGGTCGGGTCAACCCCCGCCGCCTCGAGCCGCCAGTACAGCTCCGGCGCCACCACGACGTAGCCCAGCTCGGCGAGGTCCGCGCACCGTCGCCGGATGTAGTCACTGACGCCGAAGATCTCCTGGAAGACCACCAGCCCCGCCCGCGCGCTGCGGCCCGCCGGCTCCCAGCGGTATGCCGGGAGCTCACCTCCCGCCGGGGGGACCTCCCGCTTGCGCGGGAAGCCCTCGCGCGGCTCCTGCGACGTCGCCACTGGCCCGATCACCACCCGCGTCGGTTCCCTCCGGTGTGCCATCCCAGCCCTCCTCCGCCGTGTTCGGGCACTCCTCAACTGCTGTTCAGATCCGGGCCCGGTCGTCCCGGTCGGGCAGGACCAGGTGCAGGATCATGCTCACGATCGCGATGATGATCCCGCCGAACACCGCGTCCCAGAGGAAATGATTCACGTGGAACGCCAAGTTGAAGGCGCCCGCGACCCATGACGTGATCTGCAGCATGAACGCGTTGATGACGAGCGTGAGCAGCCCGAGCGTCAGGATGATGAACGGGAACGCGAAGAACTTCACGACCGGCTTGATGATCGCGTTGACCAAGCCGAAGATCACGGCCACCACCACGACCGTGCCGACCTGCGTCGTCCAGGACTCGGTGTGCCCGGGCAGGCCCAGGGTGATCCCGGGGACGACCAGCGCGGCGACCCACAGCGCCACGGCGTTCACGAGGACCTTGATCACGATCGACATGCCCACATCGTGGCAGGTCCGCGGCGCTCATCGGCACGGACGGACGACCGACGACCTCGTCGGTGGCGTTTCGCGGGTCTGGAGCGGTGCGACACGCCACACACCGGGTCGTCGGTCGCGGGGGGCGGGCGCCGAAGGGCAGGGCGGTGACCGGCGCACCGGGAGGTGAGCGCACGCCATACAGTGCGTCTATGAGCGAGGTCCCCACCACTCCCACGGGTTCGGTGCGGCTGCGGGCCGCCCTCGATGCGGTGCCGGCCTACAAGCCGGGCAAGCCGCCGGTCGAACGGGCCGGCATCCGGGCCTACAAGATGAGCAGCAACGAGAACCCGTACCCGCCGCTGCCCAGCGTGCTGCAGGTGGTGCAGGACGCGGCGGCGCGGATGAACCGCTACCCGGACATGGGGGTCCGGGCGCTCACCGACAGGCTCGCGGAGACCCTCGGCGTCCCGGCCGCGCACCTGGCCACCGGCACCGGCAGCGTCGGGGTGCTGCAGCAGCTCCTCCAGATCACCTGCGAGTCGGGCGACGAGGTCGTCTACGCCTGGCGCTCGTTCGAGGCCTACCCGATCGTCGTCGCGCTCTCGGGCGCCACCTCGGTGCAGGTCCCGCTCGACCGGGACGCTCGCCACGACCTCGACGCGATGGCCGCGGCGATCACCGACAGGACCCGCCTGGTCATCGTCTGCACCCCCAACAACCCGACCGGGCCGACGGTGCACAGTGACGAGCTCGAGGCGTTCCTCGGCACGGTCCCCTCCGACGTGCTCGTCGTCATCGACGAGGCCTACCTGGAGTTCGTCCAGGACCCCGAGGCCCCGGACGCCCTGTCGTTCTACCGCCGGTTCCCGAACGTCGCCGTGCTGCGCACCTTCAGCAAGGCCTACGGGCTCGCGGGGCTGCGGGTCGGCTACGCCGTCGCCCAGGAGCCGGTGGCCACCGCGCTGCGCAAGGCGGCCGTCCCGTTCGGCGTCAGCGACCTCGCGCAGCAGGCCGCCATCGCCAGCCTCGAGGCCTTCGACCAGCTGCAGGAGCGGGTCGACGCGCTCGTCCTCGAGCGCCAGCGGGTGCTCAAGGGCCTGCGCGACCAGGGCTGGGAGGTCCCCGACACCGAGGCCAACTTCGTCTGGCTCCCGCTCGGCGAGGACACCCTGGCCTTCGCTGCCGCGGCCGACGAGGCCGGGCTCACCGTGCGGCCGTTCGCCGGCGAGGGCTGCCGGTGCAGCATCGCCGAGGACGAAGCCAACGACCGGTTGCTGCAGGTCGCCGAGGCCTTCCGCAACCGCTGAGCCGGTATGCCGAGCACTCACCCCGGGGGGCCGTGGCACGCCACCGCGTGGTCGCCCTACAGTGACGTCGACACCATGTCCGGCATGTGGACAGATCCCGGGTGGACAGATCCCACCCGGGCCGCGCCCGGCCGGACGCTTCGCGCACGAAGGAGACCCTGTGAGCGGCGACGATGCCCGCGGTGCCCCCACTGCCCCCGACACCGCTCCCTCGGGCACCGGTGCCCCCGCCGGGGAGCACATCGCCGAGCCGCCCCACCACCACGAGACCGTCGCGCCGGGGCTGCCCGTGCGTGACGTGACCGACGGCGGGCCCGACATGGTGCAGTTCGTCAGCGCCGAGGGCGAGCGCATCGACAGCGAGGTGTCGGCGCCCTACGCCGCCTACCTGGCCGACCTCGACGCCGACGGTCTCCGCGGCCTCTACCGCGACCTGGTGCTGGTGCGCCGGGTCGACACCGAGGGCCACGCCCTGCAGCGCCAGGGTGAGCTGGGCCTGTGGCCGAGCCTGCTCGGCCAGGAGGCGGCCCAGGTCGGCGCCGGCCGCGCGATGAAGCCGCAGGACTACGCGTTCCCCGGCTACCGCGAGCACGGCGTCGCCTGGTGCAAGGGCGTCGACCCGATGAACCTGCTCGGCATGTTCCGCGGGGTCAACCACGGGGGCTGGGACTCCAACGAGAACAACTTCCACCTCTACACGATCGTCATCGGCAACCAGATGCTGCACGCGACCGGCTACGCGATGGGCGTCCAGCGCGACGGCGCCGTGGGCACCGGCGACCCCGAGCGTGACACCGCCGTCATGGCGTTCACCGGTGACGGCGGCACTTCCCAGGGCGACTACAACGAGGCCCTCGTCTTCGCCTCCGTCGCCCACGCCCCCGTCGTGTTCTTCGTGCAGAACAACCAGTGGGCCATCTCCGAGCCGAACGAGCGCCAGTTCCGCGTCCCGCCCTACCAGCGCGCCCGCGGCTTCGGTTTCCCCGGCGTGCGGGTGGACGGCAACGACGTGCTCGCGACGTATGCCGTCACGCGCCACGCGCTCGAGCAGGCCCGGTCCGGACAGGGCCCCACCCTCATCGAGGCGTTCACCTATCGCATGGGTGCGCACACCACCTCCGACGACCCGACCAAGTACCGCGTGGCCGCGGAGGTCGACCTGTGGCGGGCCAAGGACCCGATCGCGCGGATGAAGGCCTACCTCGAGAAGGAGGGCCTCGCCGACCAGGCCTTCTTCGACCGGATCGAGACCGAGGCCGACGAGCTCGCGGCCCGGATCCGCAAGCAGTGCCAGGAGATGCCCGACCCCGAGCTGCCCACCATGTTCGACCACACGTATGCCGAACCGCACCCGCTCGTGCAGGCCGAACGGGAGCAGCTGGTCGCCTACCACGCCGGTTTCGAAGCCGACTCCCAGGCGGACTCCGAGGAGGGGAACTGATGCCGGGCCAGAAGCTCACGCTCGCCAAGGGCCTCAACGCCGGACTGCGCCGGGCGATGGAGCAGGACCCGAAGGTGGTCCTCATGGGCGAGGACATCGGCCAGCTCGGCGGCGTCTTCCGCATCACCGAGGGACTGCAGAAGGACTTCGGCGAGGACCGCGTCATCGACACGCCGCTCGCGGAGGCCGGGATCGTCGGCACCGCAGTCGGGTTGGCGCTGCGCGGCTACCGCCCGGTGGTGGAGATCCAGTTCGACGGCTTCATCTACCCCGCGTTCGACCAGATCATCAGCCAGGTCTCCAAGATGCACGCGCGGTCGCTCGGCTACCTCAAGCTGCCGATGGTCATCCGCGTGCCCTACGGCGGCGGGATCGGCGCGGTCGAGCACCACAGCGAGTCGAACGAGGCCTACTTCGCGCACACCGCCGGCCTGCGGGTCGTCTCGTGCAGCAACCCCGAGGACGCCTACTGGATGATCCAGCAGGCCATCGCCTGCGACGACCCGGTGATGTTCTACGAGCCGAAGCGGCGCTACCACGAGCGCGGCGAGGTCGACATCGACGAGGCCGCCGGTGCGCCGCGGGGGCTCTTCGAGGCGCGGGTCATGCGAGAGGGCACCGACGCGACGCTGCTCGCCTACGGCCCGATGGTCAAGACCTGCCTGCAGGCCGCGGCGGCAGCCGAGGAGGAGGGCCGTTCGCTGGAGGTCATCGACCTGCGGACGCTGTCGCCGCTCGACCTGTCCACCATCACCGCCTCGGTGAAGAAGACCGGCCGGGTGGTCGTGGTGCACGAGGCCAGCACCTTCCTGGGCATGGGCTCGGAGATCGCCGCCGAGATCCAGCAGGAGTGCTTCTACCACCTCGAGGCGCCGGTGCTGCGGGTCGGCGGCTACAACATCCCCTACCCGCCGAGCCGATTCGAGGAGGAGTTCCTGCCGAACCTCGACCGGATCCTCGACGGCGTCGACCAGGCGCTGGCCTACTGACCGCCGACCCATTGACCGCCGCTGGCCCATTGACACAGGAGACGCACGACTCATGGGTGTGAAGAACTTCAGGCTGCCCGACCCCGGCGAGGGCCTGGTCGAGGCCGAGATCGTCAGCTGGAAGGTCAAGAAGGGCGACACCGTCAAGACCAACGACGTCGTGGTCGAGGTCGAGACGGCCAAGTCGCTGGTGGAGCTGCCGGTGCCGTGGGACGGCAGCGTCGTCGACCTGCTCGTGCCGGAGGGCACCACGGTCGAGGTGGGCCAGCCGATCCTCGCCGTCGACGTGGCGGGGGCCGAGGACGAGGCGCCGGCCGGCCCGGCCGGTGGCGCGGCCGCCGGTGCGGGCGCGGCAGCTGGCGGTGCTGCCGCCGCCGAGGAGGGCGAGCGGGTCGCGAACCTCGTCGGCTACGGGCCCTCCAGCGGCTCCACGCGGCGCCGCCGACGCAAGGGCGGCGCGCCGGGCCGGGCGGCCGAGGGAGCCCAGGCCGCCATGGGTCAGGTCGGCGGACCGGCCGCGGGCCACGCCCCGGCCGAGGCCGTCGCCGCCAGCGACTCCCCGGTCGCGGCCGCCCCGCAGGCCCCGGCGCCGACTTCCCAGACGCCCGCACCGCCCGCGGCCCAGGCTCCGGCTGCTGAGGCCACCCCACCGGCGCCCGCCTCCGGCAACGGCGGTCGCCCGCTGGCCAAGCCGCCGGTGCGGAAGTTCGCCAAGGACAACGGGATCGACCTCGCCCTCGTCACCCCGACGCGGGAGGACGGGATCATCAGCCGCGCCGACGTCGAGCAGTTCCTCGTCGGCGGGGGTGCGACCGCTGGGGCGACCGGCGCGGCAGCGGCGGCAGCGAGCGCGACCCAGGCTCCGGCATACCCCGTGGTGGCGGGGGAGCGGGAGACGCGCATCCCGATCAAGGGCGTGCGCAAGATGACCGCGCAGGCCATGGTGGGGTCGGCGTTCACCGCGCCGCACGTGACCGAGTTCGTCACCGTCGACGTGACGCGCACCATGAAGCTCGTCGAGCGGTTGCGTGAGGACCGCGAGTTCGCCGGGGTGAAGGTGTCCCCGCTGCTGGTCGTCGCCAAGGCGCTGATCCTCGCGGTGCGGCGCAACCCGGGCGTCAACGCGACCTGGGACGAGGCCGCCGGCGAGATCATCCAGAAGAACTACGTCAACCTCGGCATCGCCGCGGCGACCCCGCGTGGGCTGATCGTGCCGAACATCAAGGACGCCGACCGGATGTCGCTGCGCCAGCTGGCCGACGCCCTCGCCGACCTGACGCAGACCGCACGCGAGGGGCGGACCACCCCCGCGGCGCAGGCCGGCGGCACCATCACCATCACCAACGTGGGGGTGTTCGGTGTCGACAACGGCACGCCGATCATCAACCCGGGCGAGTCGGCGATCCTGTGCTTCGGCGCCGTCCGACGGATGCCGTGGGTGGTGACCGGCAAGGACGGCTCGGAGCGGATCAAGCCGCGCTGGATCACCCAGCTGTCGCTCGCGTTCGACCACCGCCTGGTCGACGGGGACCTCGGCTCCCGGACGCTGGCCGACGTCGCCGCCGTGCTCGAGGACCCGGCCAAGGCGCTCGTCTGGGGTTGAGCGGCTGAGAAGCGCGCCGCCCGGTCAGACCTCAGGGCTCAGCACGCCGCGCCGCCCGCCGTGACCCGGGCGATTGCGGCCCGCCCGACCGGGTAGGGGCACCGCCATGCGTACTGCCTCACTAGCCTCGATCTACGACCAGCCGGGCCCGTTCGCGACGGTGCTCGTCGACGTCTCCGAAGAGGGCGGCGGTGGCGAGCGGCAGCACGAGCTGCGCGTGAAGGACGCGGTCACCGAGCTGGAGCACCAGGACGCCCCGGAGCAGGTCCGCGAGCTCGTCCGCGCCGAGCTGGACGCGGACGTCCACACCGCGGCCCCGGTCGCGCGCGTGGTGGTCGCGAACGACTCGGGCGTGCTCCTCAGCGGTGAGCTGCGCGAACGGGTGGACCGGCCCGTCGTGCAGTGGGGGACCCTGCCGGCGCTGACGCCGTGGGTGCGGCTGCAGGACGCCTCGGTGCCGTTCGCGCTCGTCCTGGCCGACCGCGAGGGCGCCGACATCGAGGTCCACCGCGCCTCCTCCGCGCCGGAGGTCGAGCAGGGGGAGACCCACGGCGAGACGTTCCACATGACCAAGGTCAACACCGGCGACTGGTCGATGAAGCGCTACCAGCGGCACGCCGAGGAGGTCTGGCGGCGCAACGCCGAGGAGACCGTCGAGGCCGTCGACTCGCTCGTACGGGAGGGCATCGAGCTCGTCGTCCTCGCCGGCGACGAGCGCGCCTGCAGCGACATCCGCGACGGCGTCGGGGAGGAGGCGCGGGTCAGTCTGGTCCGGCTCGACAGCGGCGGCCGGGCCGCCGGGTCCTCACGCGAGCAGCTCGACGCTCAGATCCGTGAACTCATCGTCGGGCGGGTCGTGCAGCGCCGGCTGGTCGAGGCGCGGGAGCTGGAGCAGCGGGTCGGCCAGGGCAGTGGCGCGGTGAGCGGCGCGGACGCGGTGCTCGACGCCTTCGTCCAGGGCCAGGTCGACCGGGTGCTGCTCGACCCGGGCGCCGCGCGGACGCAGCGGGTTCGGGTGTCCGAGCACGAAGGGCTGGACCTCGGCCCGGCATCGGGTGGGGACACCGGCGAGCTGCCCCTGGACGACGTCGTGGTCGCGGCGGCGGCACGCACCGGCGCCGACGTCGTCGTGGTCCCGGACTCCGTGCTCGACGGGGCGCCCGTGGCGGCGCTGCTGCGCTGGGATGCCCACGGCGGCGGCGCAGGCGACGAAACCGGGTGACCCTCCTGACACGCGCCCGGTGACGTGACCACAATGGGAGGGGAGTCCAAGGGAGTGACCGTGGCACGCAGGCGTGACGACGGCAGCATGCCGCCGGTGCCGGTTGTCGTGGTGACCGTCATCCTCGCCGCGGTCGGCGTGCTGGCCATCGTGGGAGGGGTGGCCGCCTTCACCGAGTCGGTCGGTGTGGGGATCCTGCTGCTCCTCGTGGCGGCGCTCCTGCTGGCCCTGGCGCACTGGATCCGCTTGGGCAACAACACCGCCCGCTCGATCACCTTCGCCTGCATGGGCATCGCCGTCGCCTACTTCCTCTTCACCGGGTTCGGTGACGGCAACATCGTCTTCGCCCTCGTGCCGATCGCGGTCGTCTGGCTGCTCGCGGGCGGCGACGCGCGCGACTGGTTCGCCGCGCACCAGAAGAAGCCCCCGGACTCGGGCTCCTCTCCCCCCTGACCGCCTCGGCTGCGGACCGCGCGCAGACGACGACCGGCCGGCACACCTCCCCGTGGTGTGCCGGCCGGCCCTGTCCGGCGCCTCGCCGGACCCCCTGCACCCGCCCCTCATCGGGGCGTCCTGTCGGCACCCGGGCTCTGGACCCGGTATGCCGAGTGCTCACCTACGCGCGGTGGCGTCCCGGTCCGCGCCGCTTGGGTGCGGGCGGCTGGGCGTCCGATGCGCTCTCGTGCCGCCCGCCGCCGGAGCGCTGTGGCGCGGTCTCGGGGGAGTGGCCGTGGTCGCCGTCCTGGTCGACGATCTCGTCCAGGGTGCGCGCCCCGCACTCGGCGCAGACGGCGTCGGTGAGGCCGCGGCTGGTGGTCCACTGGTGGGTGTGGTCACCGTGGTCGTCCGCGGTCTGGGCCTGGTGTTCGCCGTGGTGCGTCCGGGCACCCACACCGACGAGCTCCCGCTCATCGCCGGGCCGATCGTCCTCGGGCACCTCGCCGCGGGCCGACCCGCCGTCCGACCGCTCGCCGTCCGAGCCCAGGCGGTCAATGGCCTGGCTCCCGGCGATGCCAGCGCTCGTGGCCGGCATACCCTCACTGGGCTCGGCCTGGGCCGCGGCAGCCGCGGCCGCCCGCTCGCTGGCAGCGATCTCCAAGCCGGACTGGGTGCGCAGCTCGATGCGAGGCAGGAAGCACAGCACGATCAGGCCGATCAGGACAACGGCGGCGCCGATGATGAACACCAGGTCCATCGCCTGCGAGAAGCCGACCCGGAACGGGTGGGCGACCGCGTCGGTCAGGTGACCGAGCACCGAGGAGTCGTTGAGGATTCCGCCGGCGCCACCGGCGCCACCGCCCTGCTGCGGGTGCTGCAGGGCCTGGGCGAGGGCCGCGGAGTCCGGGTGCTGCTGCAGGGCCGGATCGCGCAGCGCCTGCTGGTAGGCCGGCGTCTGCAGCGCGGAGACCAAGGCGTCCTTGATCTTCGTGCCGGCGCTGCTGAACAGGATCGACAGGAAGATTGCGACCCCCATCGTGCCGCCCATCTGGCGGAAGAAAGTGGCGGCGCTCGTGGCCATGCCGATCTCGCGCGGGTGGACCGCGTTCTGCACGATCAGGGTCAGCGGCTGCATCGTGTTCCCGAGGCCGAGGCCGAAGATCAGCATGAACGCCAGCACCAGCGTCAGCGAGGAGTCGGCGGTCACCCGGGACAGCAGCACCAGGCCGACGATCATCAGGGCCGTGCCCAGGATCGGGAAGATGCGGACCTTGCCGGTCTTGGAGATCAGCTGGCCGGAAATGACCGAGGAGACCATGATCCCGAGCACCAGGGGCAGCATCATGAAGCCGGAGGACATCGGCGTCGCCTGGTGCACGATCTGCAGGTAGAGCGGGATCGTCATCATCCCGCCGAACATGCCGAGGCCGACGATCATGCTGCCGACGATGGTGATGGAGATGGCGCGGCTCTTGAAGATCCGCAGCGGGATCAGCGCTTCCTCACCGATCCGCTTCTCGGCCCACACGAACAGCAGCACGCCGATCACGCCGATCGCGTAGCAGCCGAGGGACCGGCCCGAGCCCCAGCCCCACGTGCGGCCCTGCTCGGCCACGGTCAGCAGCGGGACGAGGGCGATGACGAGCCACACCGCGCCCCACCAGTCGATCCGGTGGTCGTGGCGGACGTGGTGCAGGTGCAGCGTCTTGCTGACGACGAACAGCGCGGCGATGCCGATCGGCACGTTCACGAGGAAGACCCAGCGCCAGCCGCTGATGAACAGGATCTGCGAGGCGCCGGCGAAGAAGCCGCCGATGACCGGGCCGGCGACGCTGGAGGTGCCGAAGACGGCGAGGAAGTAGCCCTGGTACTTCGCCCGCTCGCGCGGGGAGACGATGTCGCCGATGATCGCCAGCGACAGGGAGAACAGGCCACCGGCGCCGAGGCCCTGCAGGGCGCGGAACCCGGCGAGCATGTACATCGACGTGGAGAAGCTGCACAGCGCCGAGCCGATGATGAAGATCGAGATGGCGCTGATGAAGAACTGCTTGCGCCCGTAGATGTCGGACAGCTTGCCGTAGAGCGGCGTCGCGATTGTCGACGTGATCAGGTAGGCCGTGGTGACCCAGGCCTGGATGTCCAGGCCGTGCAGGTCGTCGGCGATGGTGCGGATCGCGGTGCCGACGATGGTCTGGTCCAACGCGGCCAGGAACATGCCCATCATCAGGCCGCTGAAGATGGTGAGGATCTGCCGGTGGGTCAGTCCCACGCCGGAAGAGGAACTGGTGGCGGTTGGTGCGGCGGCGGTCATGGACGGTCCTCGGTGGTGGCGGAGTCGGCGGTGACGGTGGTCTGGCCGGCGGTCATCAGGTCGGGGTGGGGCTGCTGGTTCATCCGGTCACGTGCCTCCTGGAGGGAGTCGCCAAACCTGCCGAGGTAGGAGTCGAACGCCTCGACGTCCTCGCGCTCCCACCCGTCGAGCAGCTGGGCGAGCCACTCGCTGCGCCCGGCGACGAGTCGGTCGATCAGGTCCCGCCCTTCCGGGGTCAGGGTCACCACCGAGGCGCGGCGGTCCTCCTCGTCCTGCACCTTCTCGGCGAGGCCGTGGGAGACCAGCCCGCTCACCTGGCGGCTGACCGTGGACACCTCGGAGTGGACGCACTCGGCCAGCGCCGAGACGCGTCGCGGCTCGCGGGAGAGCTGGAACAGCAGCGGGTATGCCGAGGGCTCGGCGCCCGGGTGCAGCCGGGGCAGGTGGTGGCGCATGGACGTGAACAGCTTGACCACTCGGATGAGGTCGTTGCCGAACCGCTGCGCTGTCTCGAGATCGATGGACATGGCGGCCTCTGGGGGAGGGATGAACAGCAATCAGTTGGTTGCCGCATACAAGTATGCGCGCGGCCCAGCTCTCCGCGCAACTTCGCCGATCTAGGGACTCTCCGCTGGATCTGGGGACTCTCCGCTCGATCTCGGGACTTTGCCGGCAGGAAAGTCCCGAGATCGATGGGAAAGTCCCGAGATCCGCAACGTCGCAACCACGGCCGTATGCCGTGTGCTTGCGTGTCCGTCGCGGGTCGCCCGGGACGGTTGTCACCAGCGCAGGCTGCGGTCGGGTCGGTCCGGAGCGGTCGACGTGTGCGGGGGGCGGGGGCTAGGTTCGCAGGTGTGGGCACCTCTTCGGGCGAGGTGCCGCCTCGTGTGCAGGAAGGGGCAGGTGGAGTCATGGCCGACGTTCCGTCCAACTTGGAGATCGCGCAGAACGCCACGCTGAAGCCGATCGAGGAGATCGCCGGGCAGCTGGGCCTCGAGGACCATCTGCTCGAACCGTACGGCCACGACGTGATGAAGGTGAGCCTGGACGCGATCCAGGAGTTCGCCGACCGGCCCCGGGCGAAGTACGTCGTCGTCACCGGCATCACCCCCACACCGCTGGGGGAGGGGAAGTCGACCACCTCTGTCGGCCTGGTGCAGGGGCTGAATCGGCTGGGCAAGCGCGCGACGGTGACGATCCGCGAGGCCTCCATGGGCCCGGCACTGGGCATCAAGGGCGGGGCCGCCGGGGGCGGCTACAGCCAGGTCGTGCCGATGGAGAAGCTGAACTTGCACCTGACCGGCGACATCCACGCCGTGAGCGCCGCCAACAACCTGCTCGCGGCGATGCTGGACAACCACCTGTTCCGCGGGAACGAGCTGGGCATCGACCCCTCGACCATCACGTGGCGTCGCGTCGTCGACATGGACGACCGGGGGCTGCGCGAGATCGTCACGGGGCTGGGCGCTCGGGGCAACGGGCCGCTGCGGCAGACCGGTTTCGACATCACCGCAGCCTCCGAGGTGATGGCCACGCTCGCGTTGACGACCTCGTTGACCGACCTGCGGGAGCGGCTCGGCCGGATCGTCGTCGGCTACACCGCCAAGGGCGAGCCGGTCACCGCCGAGCAGCTGCACTCGGCCGGCACCATGACGGTGCTGCTCAAGGAGGCCATCAAGCCCAACCTGCTGCAGACGCTGGAGAACACACCGGCGTTCGTGCACTGCGGGCCGTTCGGCAACATCGCGACCGGAAACTCCTCGGTGGTGGCCGACCTGATCGCCCTGCGCACCTCCGACATCGTCGTCACCGAAGCCGGGTTCGGCGCCGACATGGGCGCTGAGCGGTTCTTCAACATCAAGTGCCGTGTCTCGGGGGAGAAGCCCGACGCCGCCGTGATCGTCGCGACCGTGCGCGCGCTGAAGGCCCACTCGGACAAGTACCGCATCGTCGCCGGTCAGAAGCTGCCACAGGCGCTGTTCGAGGAGAACCCGGACGACGTCCGCGCCGGTGCGGCCAACCTGGTCAAGCAGATCGAGAACGTGCGGGTCCACGGGGTCTCACCGGTCGTGGCGGTGAACGCCTTCGGGACCGACCACCCGAGCGAGGTGGACGCGATCCGCGAGATCAGTGAGCAGGCCGGCGCCCGCTGCGCCGTCTCCGACCACTTCGCCCGGGGCGGTGAGGGTGCCCTCGACCTCGCGCAGGCCGTGGTGGATGCCGTCGAGGAGCCCACGGACTTCCACTTCCTCTACCCGGACGAGGCCAGCCTGCGCGAGAAGATCGAGACGATCGCGACGAAGATCTACGGCGCCGACGGGGTCGACTACTCCCCGGCAGCGAACCGGCAGTTGGACCGCTATGAGGCGGCAGGCTTCGGCAACCTGTCCATCTGTCTGGCCAAGACCCACCTGTCGCTGTCCTCCGACCCCACGCTGAAGGGCGCGCCCACCGGGTGGCGGCTGCCGTTGCGCGAGGTGCGGGCCTCCGTCGGCGCCGGCTTCATCTACGGCATCTGCGGTGACATGCGCACGATGCCCGGATTCGGCTCGGACCCGGCGGCGGCGCACGTCGACATCGACGCGAACGGCAACACCGTCGGCCTCTTCTGATTCGACGGTTCGGACTCGTGGGCCGCTACGTCGAGGAGCCGATGACGGGCTTCGCCGACCTGGTGGCGCAGCCCGAACCCGCGCCGGCGGCCGGGTCGGTGGCCGCCGCGACGCTGACGCTGGCCGCGGCTCTCGCGACCAAGGCGGCCCGGCTCTCCACCCGCCAGCTCTCCGATGCGGGGTCCATCGCCGAGCAGCTGCAACGGTGGCGGGTCATTGCGGAGGGGCTCGCCGACGACGACGCCCGGTCCTATGCAGCAGTGCTCCAAGCGATCCGCGAGAGCGGCCGCGACAGCCCCGCTGCGCAGGCCGCGTGGAGCGACGCCGCTCGAGTCCCCCTGACCATCGCCGAGGTGGGCACCCAGATGGCCGAGCAGGCTGCCGCGCTGGCGCGCGAGGGCAACCCGAACCTGCGGGGCGACGCGCTCACCGCGCTCAAGCTGGCGCAGGCGGCAGTCGACGCGGCGGCTCAGCTGGTCGCGATCAACGTGGCACAGGCCGGGCTCGACCCGGTGATGTCGGACCGGGCCAGCGCCCTCGCAGGGCGGGCCGCCGCCCTCACGTGACTCACGCGGGCTGAGTGCCGTCGCCGGGGCGGCGATGGACCGTGCCGGAGTGCATGACGAAGTCGACGCGGGCAGTCGCGGCAATGTCGTCGAGCGGGTTGCCCGGCATGGCGACGATGTCGGCCCGTGCCCCGGGCCTGAGCACGCCGATGTCGTCGATCGCCAGCATCTCCGCGGCCACCGAGGTGGCGGCGCGCAGCGCGCGGGCGGGGCTCAACCCGGCTGCCACCATCGCCTGGAACTCGAGGATGCCGTGGCTGAACGCGAACATGCCGCAGTCGGTGCCGAAGGCCACCTTCACGTCGCTTGCCGCCATGATCCGCTGGGAGTCGAGGATCTGCTGGTGGTCCCGCCGGAACTTCCAGACCGCCTGCTCCGGCAGCGTCCCGGCACGGAGCTGGGCGAGGTCCTCCTGGGTCATCTGCATCGTCGGCACGAGGTAGGCGCCGGCACGGGTGGCGGCATCGACCCCCTCCTCATCGATCAGGTAGGCGTGCTCCAGGCTGCGCGCGCCGCAGCGGACCGCCTGCTTGCAGGCGTCGGCGGCGCCGGTGTGCACCGCGACGGGGAGACCGAGTTGGTGCGCGGTCGCGCACAGGGCCTCCATCTCGTCGTCGAACCACGTCACGCGCGCAGGATCGTCGCCGGCGCTGAAGTAGCCGCCGGCGTTGGCGGTCTTGATCCAGTCCGAGCCGTGGGCGTGCTCGCGGCGCACCACCCGGCGGATCTGCGCGACGCCGTCGGCGACCGCGGAGACGGGCAGGTCCCAGCGCGAGGCGTAGAAGCCGCTCAGGTCGCCGTGCCCCGCGGTCGAGCTGATGACGTGGCCCGCGACCACCAGCCGTGGGCCGTCCACCACTCCGGCGGCGAGCGCGTCGCGCAGGTCGACGGTCGGGAAGTCGGGATCCATGCTGCCGAGATCACGCAGGGTGGTGAAGCCGTAGTCCAGGTACTCCCGGGCAAGACCCAGCCCGGTGAGGGCCTTGGTCGCCGACGAGCCCAGCGTCTGCCGGGCCAGGTGGGAGGCGTCCATCGTCAGGTGCACGTGCGTGTCGATGAAGCCGGGACTGACGGTGCGTTCGGACAGGTCGATCAGCTCAGCCCCCTCTGGCCGGGTGACGGAGGACCCCATCTCGGCGATCCTCCCGTCGCGGACCAGCAGCTCCGTCCGGCCACCCAATTCGCTGGACGACCCGTCGAACACCGCGCCACAGACCAGAACCGTCGCATCCACGGCAGCCACTGTGCCGCGCAGCGACCGCGTCGGCGAGCGCAGCGAGGGGCGCAGGTATCAGGAGCGGCTCCACCGGCCCCGCGTTGCCGCGGGCACGCTCTGGGGTCGCCCGCCCGTCTGGCCGGGCGACCACGGCACGGGCGACACCACCACGACGACCACCACGACAAGTGGCACGATGCGGACAACGCCACCGCGTGGGACATGAACGACAGCGGCGCCGAGCAGAACCGCTGCCTCAACGCGACCATCTACGACGAGGCACTGCAGCCCGGGCAGAACGCCACGTTTGCCTGCGCCTTCTACGAGAGCGACGGACAGGACTACGGATCCACGGTGTCCGCGGCCGGGAAGCTCGCCTCCGGCATCGGCGCGGCCGTCGGCCAGCCCGTGGTCAACATCGCCGGGATGATCCTGTCCTGGGTCGGTTCACTGATCCCCAAGAACCAGGACGACTTCCTCGGTGGGTTCTCCGTGCAGCTGGCCAACAACGGTGGACGGGTCTCGATCGTGGACGTGGCCCCGAGCACCTACGCGCGTCGGATCTCCTGGGACAAGGGGTCCAACTCCTTCACCATGGGCTTCCGGCACGACGACGGCGACTACACCGTCGACTTCCAGGTCGTCGGGCGCTGACCCGGTTCCGGGCCGGGTGCTCGCCGCGACACGGCCCTATCGTGGGCTGGTGGGCGACGACACCTGGGCCGGCCTGGCGGACCACTTCGCCGACGAGGCCTACGAATCGGTGAAGGGGTTCGTGCGCACGCACGTGTTGCACCAACAGCTGCTGGAGCACCTGCCCGCCCCGCCGGCGCCGGTGCTCGACGTGGGCGGCGGCGCAGGGCACCAGTCGTTTCCGCTGGCACGCGCCGGCTATGACATCTCCCTGCTCGACCCGTCGCCAGCCATGCTCGACAAGGCCCGGCAGCGACTCCAGCGCCTCCCGGAGGAGGCCCGCGATCGCGTGACGTTGCTCGAGGCCGACGGCCGGAACGCCGGCGTGGCGGTCGACGGCGCGCGCTTCGCCGCGGTGCTCTGCCACGGCGTGCTCGGCTACCTGGAGCATCCGGAACCGCTGCTCGACCAGCTGTGCCGGTGCGCGGCACCGGGCGGCATCGTCTCGATCATGACGGGCAACGCGAAGGTGATGGCGGTCCGCCCGGCCCTCGAACGCCGGTGGGGGGACGCCTTGGCGTCCTTCGACACTCGCACGGAGGTGGGCGTGCTCGGAGTCCCGACCCGGGCCGACACCGTGGAGGAACTCAGCGAGCTGGTGCGCAGCCGCGGCGTGGAGCCCCTGCGCTGGTACGGCGTCTGGCTGTTCGTCGACTGGCTCGAGTTCAGCGGGGCCGAGCTGGACCCCAGCGACGCGGAGCAGGCGGCGGCCGTCGCCGCAGTCGAGCTCGAGGCCAGCCGGCGCGACCCCTACCGGCAGCTCAGCCGGGTCTTCCATCTCGTGGGCCGCCGAACTCGCTGACGGAACGATAATCCGCCACGGCAGTGGTTCGGGGTACGAACCACGTTGTACCGTCGGAGGTGATGGACCCTTCCACGGTGCGACCGGGGCGAAGGCCGGAGACCGAGCGGCCGGTCGGTGTTGCGGCGGTGCGATCCCTGGCCCGCGTGGCGCGCCTGCTGGAGCGAGCGGCGGGTGACCTGCCGCTCGCGCAGTACCGCGTGCTGTGCGCCGTGGCCGAAGGTGAGGAACGGGCCGCGCGACTGGCCGAGCGGCTGGCGGTGGGCAAACCCACGGTGAGCGCCAGCGTCGACGCGCTGTGCAAGCGGGGGCTGCTGCGACGGCATACCGTCCCCGGGGACCAGCGCGCCGTCCGGCTCGCGCTGACCGCGCAGGGAGACCGGGCCCTGCGCGACGTGGAGACCGCCCTGGCGGAGCGACTCGCTGCCGTCGTTCAGCACGACGACGACCCGGCCGGGCTGCTGCAGGCGCTCGCCCGGCTCGGCCCGGCCATCGAGCAGCTGCACGTCGAACGGGCCCACCACCATGGGTGATCCCGACCAGGGCTGGATCCGGCGGCTGGTCGGCTGCCTCCTGGTGCACCGCCGGGATGCGTTGCTGTCGCTGGGTGCCGCCCTGCTCGGGGGCGTGCTCAACACGGCGGTCCCGCTGATCGCCCGCCAGATCGTGGACGCGGTGATCATCGCGCACACCCAGCCGCTCGCGCCCTGGGTCGTGCTGCTGGTGGCCGTCGCGCTGGCCGCCTTCGGCTTCGCCTACGTGCGCCGCTACCGGGGCGGCCGCATGGCTCTCAACGTGCAGAACGACCTGCGCACCGCGATGCACGAGCGGCTGCAGTCGATGGATCTGCAGACCCTCTCGCACCTGCCGACCGGGCAGGTGGTGGCCCGCGCCAACTCCGACACCACCCTGGTGCAGGGACTGCTGTCGTTCTTCCCGATCATGACCGGCAACGTGCTCATGCTCGTGCTCTCGCTCGGCGTGATGATCTACCTCTCGCCGCTGCTGTCCGTGGTGAGCATCGCGGTGGCGCCGCTGCTCTTCGTCGTCTCCTACCGGATGCGCGACAAGATCTTCCCGGCCAGCTGGGACGGGCAGCAGCGCGAAGGAGACGTCGCCCAGATCGTCGACGAGGACGTCGCCGGAGTGCGGGTGGTCAAGGCATTCGGGCAGGAGCGGCACGAGCTCGGCCGGATCGTCGACGCGGCGCAACGGCTCTACGGATCGCAGATGCGGGCCGTGCGGCTCACCGCTCGCTACCAGCCGGTGATGAAGGCGGTCCCGACCCTGGGGCAGGTGGCGATCCTGGGCCTCGGCGGCTGGATGGCGCTGCACGAAAACATCTCCATCGGCACCTTCCTGGCGTTTTCCACGTATGTCGCCCAGTTCGTTGCGCCCGCCCGCCAGCTGGCCGGTGTGCTCACCGTGGGCCAGCAGGCGCGCGCCGGCGTCGAGCGGATCTTCCAGCTCCTCGACACCCAGCCGGCGATCGTCGACGCACCGGACGCGGTCGAGCTGCCTGCCCTGCGCGGCGAGGTGGAGTGGCGTGCGGTGCGGTTCGGCTACGGCGAGGACGACCCGCCGGCCCTGGACGGGTTCTCGTTGCGGGTGCGGCCCGGGGAGCGGGTCGCGCTGGTGGGCCCCAGCGGTTGTGGCAAGTCGACCGCGATGGCGCTCGTCGGACGCTTCCACGACCCGCGGGCCGGGGCGGTGCTCGTCGACGGCGCGGACGTGCGGGGGGTGGCGCTCCGCTCGTTGCGCCGGCAGGTGGGTTACGCCTTCGAGGAGAGCTTCCTGTTCTCCCAGAGCGTGCGGGCCAACATCGCCTACGGCCGCCCGGATGCCACCGAGGAGGAGGTGCTCGCGGCCGCCCGCGTGGCGCAGGCGCACGGGTTCATCGAGCGGCTCCCCGGCGGCTACGACACGCCGATCGGCGAGCGCGGCCACACCCTCTCCGGAGGCCAGCGGCAGCGGATCGCGCTCGCCCGCGTCGTGCTGGCCGACCCGCGGATCCTGGTGCTCGACGATGCGACGAGCGCCGTGGACTCGCGCACCGAGGAGGCGATCCACGAGGGGCTGCGCCGGGTCATGGCGGACCGCACCACCCTCCTGGTCGCGCACCGGGCGTCGACCCTGCACCTCGCCGACCGGGTGGTGGTGGTCGACGCCGGGCAGGTGGTCGACGAGGGACGGCACGAGGAGCTGATGGCGCGTAACTCCTTCTACCGCGGGCTCCTCGCCGGCCTCGACCCCGAGGAGAGCCTGCCCCCGGACCGCATCGAGCGCTGGGCGGACGCCGTCGACGGCGTGACCGAGTCGGCGTGGCAGCGCGACACCGCTCAGGCACGCGCCGCGGCGAACCGGTCCCGACCCACCGCTGCGACGCTCGGGGCCGGGCTCGGGCGGGGCCACGGCGGCGGCTGGCGGATGGCGCTGGCGCCGACTCCCGAGCTGCTGGCGAAGGTCGACGCGCTGCCGCCGGTGCGCGACCGGGCGACCGTGGACCTGGCGGCCGAGACCCGGCGCGACGCCCACTTCGGCCTGCGGCGGCTGCTGCGCGAGTTCCGTCGCCCACTGCTGTTCGGTCTCGTGTTCGTCATCCTGGACGCGGTCGCCGGGCTGGCCGGTCCCTTCCTCGTCAAGGTCGGTGTCGACCAGGGCGTGGTTGCCGGGTCGTCCTCGGCGCTGTTCGCCGCGACCTTCGCCTACCTCGGGTTCACCGTGTTCGACACCGCCAACCAGGCCGCCGAGACCTTCGTCACCGGGCGGACCGCGCAGCGGGTGATGCTCAGCCTGCGGGTGCGGATCTGGGCACAGCTGCAGCGACTGTCGCTGGACTACTACGAACGCGAGATGGCCGGCCGGGTCATGACCCGGATGACCACCGACGTCGACTCCTTCGAGTCCCTGATCGAGAACGGCCTGCTGTCCGCGCTGGTGGCCATCGCGACCTTCCTCGGCGTCGGGGTGGTGCTGCTGGTGCTGGACCTCCCGCTGGCGCTGGCCACCATGAGCGTCATCCTGCCGCTGGCCTGGGCCACGGTCCTCTTCCGTCGCCGCGCCTCGGCGCTGTATGACGTCGCGCGCGACCGGATCGCGGTGGTCAACGCCGACTTCCAGGAGAGCCTCGCCGGCGTTCGCGAGGCACAGGCCTTCGCCCACGAGCCCGCCACCACCGAGCACTTCCACGGACTGGCCACCGCCTACGTGGAGGCCCGCGTCGCCGCACAACGGCTCGTGGCCACCTACTTCCCCTTCGTGCAGTTCCTGTCCGCCGTGGCCGACGCGATCGTGCTCGGGGTCGGCGCCGAGCTCATCGCGCACGGCCACCTGACCACCGGTGCCCTGATCGCGTTCCTGCTCTACATCGACATGTTCTTCAATCCCATCCAGCAGCTCTCACAGGTCTTCGACTCCTGGCAGCAGACCCGGGTGTCGGTGGGGCGGATCGCCGAGCTGCTGGCGCTGGAGACCTCCACGCCGGAGGCGGACGACCCCCTGGACCCCGGCCTGCTGCGCGGTGAGCTGACGGCGGGCGAGGTGCACTTCCGCTACCCACAGCTCGCGACCCGCCCCGGCGGCGCGGGCGGGTCATCCGTGCCGTCCCCACCCACGTTCCCCGACGCGCTGACGGGGGTCTCCCTCGACGTCCCGGCGGGCGAGACCGTCGCCCTCGTCGGGGAGACCGGCGCCGGGAAGTCCACGATGATGAAGCTCTTCGCCCGCTTCTACGACCCCACCGACGGACAGGTCACGGTGGACAGGCACGACCTGCGCACCCTCGATTCCGCCGCCTACCACCGGCAGCTCGGCTACGTGCCGCAGGAGACCTTCCTGTTCACCGGAACGGTGCGGGACAACATTGCCTACGGCCGGCCCGAGGCCACCGACGCCGAGGTCGAGGAGGCGGCCCGCGCCGTCGGGGCCCACGACGTGATCGCCGGGCTGCGCGGGGGCTACCTGCACGAGGTCAGCGAGCGTGGGGCCTCCCTGTCCCTCGGGCAGCGGCAGCTCATCGCTCTGGCCCGGGCCGAGCTGGTCGCCCCGGCGGTGCTGCTGCTCGACGAGGCGACCGCCAGCCTGGACCTGGCCACCGAGGCGCGCGTGGTCGCCGCCATGCACCGGGTCTCGCGGCGGCGGACGACCGTGCTCATCGCCCACCGCCTGCCGACCGCCCGCGCCGCGCACCGGATCGTGCTGCTGCACCAGGGGCGCGTCACCGAGGTGGGCACCCACGACGAGCTGCTCGCCGC
>NZ_DASSTI010000177.1:0-13299 GCF_035708005.1 Segeticoccus sp.
CGAGACGACACCGTCGGAGCATGAGCCGGAAATGCCGGAATTGTGCCATCGGGACACGTTCGCCCCTGAGCGGCGTCCCTGCGTGGTTCACGCGTGGATGTCGACTACTGTCGAAACAGGTCCGCAGGCCGGACCCCGGCGGGACTTCCCTGGAATCCCCGCCGCGACGACCACAACGAAGGAATCAAGGAGGCCGTCATGGCGGAGACCTACAGCGGCGAGTTCTACTGCGTGAAGTGCAAGGAGAAGCGCGAGGCCACGGGCGAGGTCCGGGTCAACGACAAGGGCACGAAGATGGCGAAGGCGGTCTGCCCGGTCTGCGGCACCAACCTCAACCGCATCCTCGGCAAGGCCTGAGGCACTCCGACACCTCGAAGGGGCGGCTCCGCACCAGCGGTGCCGCCCCTTCGTCGTGTCCGGGGACGCCGGGCCTGTGGACGAACGCTGCGGCGGGATCGGCGCACGTGGCACCGTCGGTGCCGGACCGGCCGACGAGCCGGCGCGCGACCCACCGGGAGGACGTCGATGAGCACCCGACCACGCCTGCGCCCGTCCGCACGACCACTGCGCCGGGCCGACGGAGCGGTCCAGTTCGGCGTCTCCCGCGGGATGGTCGTGGAGGGGCTCAGCCGGCGTGAGCTCGCCCTCCTGCGGCTCCTCGACGGGTCGCGCGACCTCACCGAGCTGTATGCCGCAGCCTCCGCCGCCGGTCTCGGCACCTCCCGAGTGGCACGGCTGGTCGACGAGCTGCGAGACCGCGGGCTGCTGCTGGACGAGGACGACTGGGCCGTCCGCGCCCGCCGGCACGCCAGCCACGTGCTGGTCGCCGGCGAAGGTCTCGTGCCGGAGGTGGTCGCGGCCGGGCTGCGCGCCGCCGGGGTGGGCCGGGTCCGGGTGGGCCGCGAGTCCGTCGAGGCCGACCTGGAACGGCTCGCGCCGGCCGACCCGACACGAGTCTGGGCGGACACGGCCCCCTCGCCCGCGCCCCTCGCCGAACAGGATCGGCCCGACGTGGTCGTGCTCACCGCCATCGACGCCCTCCCCCTCGGGGTGGACGCCCCCTGGCGTGCTGCCGACCTGGCGCACTTGCCGGTCGTCGTGCAGGACCCGCAGGTGGTCGTGGGGCCGCTGATCCTTCCGGGGCGCGGGCCGTGCCTGCGCTGCCTCGAGCTGCACCGCTGCGACCGCGACGCGGGCTGGCCGGCGCTGTTCGCCCAGATCGGGTGCGACACCCCCGGTGCCGTGGCGCCGCAGGTCGACGCCGATGCCCCCCTGGCGCTGCTGGTCGCGGGGTTCGTCACCACTCTGGTCGGGCGGCACCTCGACGGCGGGGCCGACCCACTCGGCGTGTCCGTCGAGGCGTCGGTGCCCTGGCCGCAAACGGTCCACCGGGTCTGGGAGGCGCACCCGCGCTGCCCGGCACACCCCCCGAGGACCGGCCCCTTGCAGGTGGAGAGGGGACAATGACGCCATGACCGACCTTCCCCGCAGAGCCGTGACGCGGACGGCCAAGCTGGCCACGCTGCCGCTCGGCTTCGCCGGCCGCACCGCGTGGGGGTTGGGCAAGCGCGTCGGCGGCCTGCCCGCAGAGGTGGTCGCCGCGGAGGTCCAGGCCCGCACCGCCGAGCAGCTGTTCCGTGTGCTCGGGGAGCTCAAGGGCGGGGCGATGAAGTTCGGCCAGGCGATGTCGATCTTCGAGGCCGGCATACCGGAGGAGCTGGCCGGACCGTACCGCGCCACCCTGACGAAGCTGCAGGACGCGGCGCCGCCCATGCCCACCTCACTGGTGCACCGGGTGCTGCGCGACGAGCTCGGCACGGGCTGGCGCCGCAGCTTCCGCGAGTTCGACGACCGACAGGCGGCCGCCGCGTCCATCGGCCAGGTGCACCGGGCGACGTGGAAGGACGGCCGCGAGGTCGCGGTCAAGGTGCAGTACCCGGGTGCCGGCAAGGCGCTGCTCAGCGACCTGAACCAGATCTCCGGAGTGGCGCGCGTGGCCGCCGGGTGGATCCCCGGTCTGGACCTCGGGCCGATCCTCGCCGAGCTCAAGGGGCGGATGAGCGAGGAGCTCGACTACGAGCTGGAGGCCGCCACCCAGCACCAGTTCGCGCAGGCCTTCGCCGACGACGAGCAGTTCCTGCTGCCCGACATCGTCACCGCGACCCCGCACGTCATCGTCAGTGAGTGGATCGACGGGCGGCCGCTGTCCCGGATCATCTCCTCGGGCACGGACGAAGAGCGGCAGCAGTCGGCGCTGCGCTACCTCGAGTTCCTGCTCGCCGGTCCGCAACGCGCTGGCCTGCTGCACGCCGACCCCCACCCCGGCAACTTCCGGTTGATGGACGACGGCCGGCTCGGTGTCATCGACTTCGGTGCGGTCAACCGGCTGCCGCAGGGTTTGCCCCCGGAGATGGGCCGGCTGCTCACGATCGGGTTGTCCGGTGGCGCCGAGGAACTGCTACAGGGACTGCGCGCCGAAGGCTTCGTCAAGGCCTCGATCGACGTCGATGCGGAGGCGGCCCTCGACTACCTCGAGCCGTTCATCGCTCCCCTGCGCACCGACACGTTCCGGTTCAGCAGGGCCTGGCTTCGGGGCATCTTCCAGCACGTCAACGACCCGCGGCGGCCGCAGTTCTCGGTCGGGCTGCGGTTCAACCTGCCGCCGGAGTACCTGCTGATCCACCGGGTCTGGCTCGGCGGTATCGGCGTGCTGTGCCAGATCGGCGCCGAGGTCCCGGCTCGGTCCATCGTCGACCACTGGCTCCCCGAGGCCGACCTGCCGCCGCTGGGCGACTGACGTTCGCGGGCCTGGGACCGATCGCGTGCAGTCCACCGGGCCCGACCTCGGGGATCGTGCATGCCCACCCCGGCCCACCACCTACCGGCAGGCCCGACCTCGGGGATCGTGCCCGCCTCCGAGCGTGACGAAGGCGGGGAGTCCGCCGGCCACATGACCAGCGGTCTCCCCGCCTCGCTCGGTGCCGACCACGTCGGGACAGGTCAGCGGTTGTTCAGGCGACGGGCCTCACGGCGCGCCCGCATCGCGATCTCCAGCGACCGGCGGTTCTTGCCCTGCCGGCGCGAGAGCTCGAGCTGCTGCACATGGTTGCGCGCGAGGTCTTCGTGGATGACGTGGAACATGGTGAAACTCCTGGACGTGGGTGCCCGGGCAGCACGGACGAGCCGGGTTGCACGAGCCGAAACGGTGGGAAGAGTGGTGGTCACGCTGAGCCCTTGAGTCCTTCGCGGGTGGTCAGGCGGCAACCGGGTGCTTGCGGGGACGACCCCGGGGACGCTTGCGGGCGACGACGGCTCCCTGGACGAGGAGTTCACCGCCCCAGACGCCCCACGGCTCCTGCCGCTGGAGGGCGCTGGCGAGGCACTGGGCCCTCGCGGGGCACGAGCCGCACAGCGACTTCGCGAACTCGACATCGCTCGGGCTCTCGGCGAACCAGAGCTCGGGGTCGTTCACCCGACAGGGGATGTCAGCGCCGGCGTCGTCGGCCACGGCGTTCAGGTCGAGAAGTGCGGAGAGCTGCATCGGGGTCACCTCCTTGGTGTCGTGTCCCCCGGTGGTGGCGGTGGCCCGGGGGGTGGTGCTCGGGCGGGTCATCTGCGGTCGTGGTGCCGGGCGCCCGGTCGGGGCGGCGGCGCCGGTGGTGCGGTGCGACTTCATCGGTGTCAGGTCCTCGGAAAGTGGTGGCTTCCGTCGTGGTGACTGCGGTAGTGCTGCTGATTCATCGGGCGACCGGCTCGGACAAACGAAAAGGCCGCGGATCCCGGATGTCGGGTTCCGCGGCCTGGAGGTGAGATGGTCCAGGAAAAGACCTAGACCGGTGGTCTCCAGGTGCGAGATCGAACGACATCCGTGGTGGACGGCTTGCGGGCCGGGACGTAGGCGACGACGGGACGATCGGTGGCAATGCCGCCGTCGATGCCGAAGCCGAACGCGGACACAGTGGTCCCCCGGTGCTGAGCAGCCGCGGCGCTCATCGGGAGGAGGGCGCCATCGGTCAGCGGGCAGCCGAAGCGGTCGCGGGAGATCCGCGTCGCGTTCGTCATCGTCATGCTCTCCATCAGGCCAACCCTCCTCATCTGCTGATCGATGCGTCCCGGACGGCAAGAAGTCCGCCGGGGTGGTACGCGTAGAAGATTACGACCCCCGACCACACGGGCGCAACGCAATTTATCGAGAATCTGTCCGATAACCGCAAGTGATTCACGAGTCAACCACATGCGATGCAAGGCGGGATGCGAATTACGTTGCAGCAGAGGCCTTTTCGCTGACTGTCGCCGGGTCCTCACCCTCGAGGACCGCGAGCACGGACGTGCCGTAACGCTCCAGCTTGCGCGCGCCGACCCCGGAGATCTGCGCGAGCTCGTCCAAGGAGGAGGGCGTGCGCTCCGCGATCGCGGTCAGGGTCGCGTCCGTGAAGACGACGTATGCCGGCACGCTGGCCTCGGTCGCGACGGCCCGGCGCCATTCGCGCAAGGCCTCGAACGTGGCCTCCTCGTAGGTGGGAGGGCACGCGTGGCAGCGGCCGACCTTGCGCTCGGCGGCGGTGTCCAGCTCGGCGCCACAGGTGCGGCAGTGCGTGATGCGCGGTGGTCGCACGCGGCCACGACGGTCCCCGGTCGCCCGTTGCCGCGGACGGGCGGACTCACCCAGGATGTCGGCCGCGGACTCCAGGAAGCGGGAGGGGCGACGCGAGGCCCGCCCGCCGGGGCTGCGCGCTCCCGCCCACGACAACCGGAGCTCGCGCCGGGCACGGGTGAGCCCGACATACAACAGGCGACGCTCCTCCTCGACGGCCTCCGGGCCCTCGGCCATGCTGATCGGCAGCAGCCCGTCGCTGCACCCGACGAGGAACACCGCGTCCCACTCCAGCCCCTTGGCGGCGTGCAGGGAGGCGAGGGTGACACCCTGCACGGTGGGTGCGTGCTGCTCGGCGGCGCGCCGGTCCAATTCACTGACCAGGTGCGGCAACCGGACCTCATGGCCGGCCGCGGCGAAGTCGTCCGCCAGCCCGGCCAAGGCCTGCAGCGACTCCCACCGCTCCCGCGTCGCGCCGCCGCTGCTGGGGGCGCGCGGCGTCCAGCCGGCTCCGGTGAGCACGTCGCGGACCAGCTCCCCGAGCGGCTTGCTGCCGTCGTCGGATCGGGCGGCGCCGCGCAGCAGCAGCACCGCCTCGCGGACCTCGCGGCGGGCGAAGAAGCGCTCCCCGCCGCGCACGAGGTAGGGGATCTCGGCGGCCGCGAGTGCCGACTCGAACGCCTCGGACTGGGCGTTGGTGCGGAAGAGGATGGCGACCTCGCTCGCCGCGGTGCCGGCGTCGATGAGCTTGGCGACCTGCTGGGCGACGCCGCCCGCCTCGGCCGGGTCGTCCGGGTAGGAGGTGAGGGTCGGCGCGGGGCCCTCCTCGCCCTGGGCCTGCAGCCGCAGGGCCGCGGCGCCGGCACGGCTGGTGCCGGCGGCCACGACCCGGTTGGCGAGCGCGACCACCTGTGGCGTGGACCGGTAGTTGCGCACCAGGCGCACCACCTGCGCCTCGGGGTAGCGACGCGGGAAGTCGAGCAGGTGCTGCGGGCTGGCGCCGGTGAAGGAGTAGATGGTCTGGGCGGCATCGCCGACGACGCAGACCTCCTGCCGGTCCCCCAGCCAGAGGTCGAGCAGCCGCTGCTGCACGCCGTTGACGTCCTGGTACTCGTCCACCACGAAGTGGCGGTACTGGCCGCGCACTTCCTTGGCGATGTCCGGGCGCTGCCGCAACATGCCGACCATGGTGAGCAGCACGTCCTCGAAGTCGATGACGTGGCGCTCCGCCTTGACCTCCTCGTAGACCTCCAACAGCCGCGCCATCGCGGTCGCGTCGAGACCCGCGGGGTCGCGGGCGGCCCGGCGCGCAGCCGCCGGGTAGGTCTCCGCGGTCAGCATGCCAACCTTGGCCCACTCGACCTCGGCGGCGAGGTCGCGCACTGCGGTCCGGTCCAGCTGCAACCGCAGCCGTGACCCGGCCTCGGCGACGACCGGCGCCTTGTGCTTGAGCACCTCCGGCGCCGCGCCACCGATCGCCCGCGGCCAGAAGTAGTGCAGCTGGCGCAGCGCGGCGGCGTGGAACGTCCGGGCCTGCACGCCGGCCACCCCGAGCTCGCGCAGTCGGGTGCGCATCTCGCCAGCGGCACGGGCGGTGAAGGTCACCGCGAGCACCCGTTGCGGCTGGTAGGCACCGCTCAGCACGCCGTAGGCGATGCGATGGGTGATGGCCCGGGTCTTGCCCGTGCCGGCCCCGGCCAGCACGCACATCGGGCCGATCGGCGAGGAGGCGACGAGCCGCTGCTCGGGGTCGAGGGCGGCCAGGATGTCGTCGGCGGTGGGGCTCATGTCCGCTCGATCGTCTCAGGTGCAGCGCCGCGCGGACCACGCGGCGCCCGCCGGGTCACGGCGCACGTGGGCCGGTGATCGGCCCGCCGTACCAGTCCTCGATCAGCCGGCGGGCGATGGAAAGCCGTGACGGCAGGCCGAACTCGCCGCTCGCCACCTGCTGGCGCAGCTCCTCACGGGTGAACCATTCCGCCTCGGCGATCTCGACCGGGTCGAGCGTGAGGTCGGCGCCGCCGTCGACCCGCGCGGTGAACCCGACCATGAGGGAGGAGGGAAAGGGCCACGGCTGGCTGCCGCGGTAGGTGATGTCGGTCACCGTGAGTCCCACCTCCTCCTGCACCTCCCGCGCGACCGCCGCTTCCAGGGTCTCCCCCGGCTCGACGAACCCGGCCAGCACCGAGCCTCGCGCGACCGCCCACTGCGGGCCCCGGGCCAGCAGCAGCCGGTTGTCCTGGTCCGTCACCGCCATGATCACGGCCACGTCCGTGCGCGGGAAGTGGCTGCTGCCGTCCTGTGGACAGTGCCGTACCCAGCCGCCCTCCATGGGGACGGTCGGTGTCCCGCACCGCGGGCACCGCGGGTGGGCGGCGTGCCAGTTGCCGAGGGCGAGCGCGGCCGTGAACAGGCTCGCGTCGCGGTCGTCCAGGGACGGCCCGACCTCCCGCAGGGTCGGCCACTGCGCCGGGTCCGGGTCCTCGAGCGCCTCCCCCACCACCGCGAGGTATGCCGTGTGCTCACCGTCGCGCCCGAGGTACAGCACCAGCCGGGAACGATCCGCCTCCGCCGGCGGCCGCAGCGAGATCCTCGCTGCGACCGCCGCGCCGCCGTCCCCGCTCCCGGGCGCGGCGTTCCCGGCGGGGTTGCCGGTCTCGACCCGCACCCGGTCACCGCGCAGGTCGAGCACCCGGGTGGCGGGGTCGGCGAGCAGCTGCGGGATGAGCTCGGGGTCTCGACGGCCGTGGGCGGCACGGTCGAGGGCGGCGGTCGACAGGGACAGGTCGAGGAGAGTTTCCGACGGGCGGCTCACACCTGCCAGCCTAGGAGGGGGTGGGGACGTACGGTTTGGGGCATGAGTGCGACGACGGCGCGAGGACACGAGCGCAGCGAGGCCCGCAGCGCCGAGGAGCGCGAATCGTGAGCATGAGTGCGAGCACCCCCTTGGGTCCGTTGGCGTTGGCGGCCCTGGCGAGCAGCGCCGTGCCCGGCCTCGACCCGCAGAGCGTGCAGGAGGTGCGGCCGCGCCACGACACCAACTTCGAGACGGCGCGGATCGAGGACACCGAGCACCGTCGGTGGGTGCTGCGGGCGCCGTTGACGGCGGCGGCCGGTGCCCAGCAGGAGGCGGCCCAGCCGCTGCTCCGGCTGGTGGCCCGTCGGCTGCCGTTCGCCGTGCCCGTCGCGCGCGGCTTCGCCCCGGTCCGGGATCGCGGCCGCGCGATGGTCTACCCCCAGCCGTCGGGTCACCCGCTGGACTGGGCGGCGCTGCCCGCCGGCACCGCCCTGGCGGCCGAGGTGGGGCGCGCCATCGCGGCGCTGCACAACCTGGACCCGCGCATCTACGAGGAGGCCGGCCTGCCGTCCTACGACGCCGAGGAGTACCGCACCCGACTCCTCGCGGAGGTGGACCGTGGCGCTGCCACCGGACGGGTCCCGACCGGCCTGCTGACCCGGTGGGAACATGCCTTGGAGGAGGTCGGCCTGTGGCGCTTCGGAGCGACCCCGACACACGGCAACCTGCTCGGCGAGCACGTGCTGGCGGACTTCCCGAACGAGCAGGACGCCGGCGTCGGTCGTGTGCGCGCGGTGACCGGGTGGGAGCGCGCCCAGGTGGCGGACCCCGCCGACGACTTCGCCAGCCTGGTGTCCGAGGCGGACCCGGAGGCGTTCGACACCGTCTACGAGGCCTACGCCCACGCGCGGATCGAGCGCCCTGACCAGCACCTCGAGCACCGCGCCCGGCTGGCCGGCGAGCTGCGGCTGCTGACTGCCCTGCTGGAGGCGGTCGCCGCCGACGACTCCCGCCTTGTGGACGCTCGCTCGTCGGCACTGCGTCGGCTGGAGGAACAGACCGAGGGTGAGGACCTCATCCCTTCCTCGCTCGAGCGGCCCAGCGGGCGGATCACCCCGGTGCCGCTGGACGCCGAGGCCGACGCCGGGGATGACGTGGACGCCCGCGATGATGCCCCGCACGACCCGGACACTGAGGACGACCTGGACACCGAGGACGACGTGGAGGGCCCCGGCGCGGTGGAGGGCACCGAGCAGGACAGTGGCGCAGAGGCCGACGACCGGGCCGAGCCCGCTGCGACTCCGCCGGAGAGCACGACGGAGCCGCACCTGAGCGCCGGGCAGGCCTCCTCGCCCACGACCGCGGAAGCTCCGGAGCGGGCGAACGGCACCGAGGCCGGCCGCTCGTCCTGACCGGCTGGGCCGGTCGTGGCCCTCCCCTCTCCTCATGAAGGTTCGCTGACATGACTGCTCTGGCACGGCACGACATTCCCCGGCTCCTTGCGCAACTCACCCTCGAGGAGAAGGCCGCGCTGTGCTCGGGCTCGGACTTCTGGCACACCCAGGCCGTGGAGCGGGTCGGGATCCCGCAGATCATGGTCACGGACGGGCCGCACGGGTTGCGCAAGCAGGCCGGTGCCACCGACCACCTCGGGCTGACCGACTCGGTACCGGCCACCTGCTTCCCCTCCGCGGCCGGGCTCGGCTCCACCTGGGACCGTGACCTGCTCCGGCGGGTCGGCGAAGCGCTGGGCGCCGAGGCCCGCGCCAACGAGGTGGCGGTGCTGCTCGGCCCCGGCATCAACATCAAGCGCAGCCCCCTGTGCGGGCGGAACTTCGAGTACTTCTCCGAGGACCCGCACCTGACGGGAGAGCTCGCTGCGTCCCTTGTGGACGGCATACAGGCCGCGGGTGTGGGGACGTCACTGAAGCACTTCGCAGCGAACAACCAGGAGAGCGACCGCATGCGGGTCTCCGCAGAGGTCGACGAGCGCACCCTGCGGGAGATCTACCTGCCGGCCTTCGAGAAGGTCGTCACACGCTGCCAGCCGTGGACGGTGATGTGCGCCTACAACAAGATCAACGGCACCTACGCGAGCCAGAACCGCTGGCTGCTGACCCAGGTGCTGCGCGAGGAGTGGGGCTTCTCCGGGCTGGTCGTGTCGGACTGGGGCGCCACGGATGACCGTGTCGCCGGTGTGGCCGCCGGACTCGATCTCGAGATGCCCTCGTCCGGCGGGGTGAACGATGCCCGGATCGTGGCCGCGGTCCGGTCGGGAGAGCTCGACGAGACGGACCTCGACCGGGCCGTCACCCGGGTGCTGGACCTCGTGGCCAGGAGTCAGCCGGCGCTCGCCGAGGCCGGCTCGTTCGACCCCGAGACACACCACGCCCTCGCCCGCGAGGTCGCCACCAGGGCCGCCGTCCTGCTCAAGAACGAGGACGTGCTGCCGCTCGAGGCCTCGACGCTGGCGGCGGCCGGGGTGGTGATCGGGGAGATGGCTCGCACCCCGCGCTACCAAGGGGCGGGCTCCTCCCAGGTCAACCCGACCCACGTGGTCAGTGCGCTCGACGCGCTGGCCGACCGCGGGCTGGAGGTGCCGTTCGCCCCGGGCTACCGACTCGCCGAGGCGGTCGGCGCCCCCGGACAGGACCGCACGACGCAAGAACTGCGCGACCAGGCGGTGGAACTGGCCACCGGCAGGACTGCCGTGCTGTTCCTGGGGTTGCCCGCGGCCGAGGAGTCCGAAGGCTACGACCGGGCGCACATGGACCTCCCGGACGACCACGTCGCGCTCCTCCGGGCAGTCGCCGAGGTGGCCGAGCGGGTTGTGGTCCTGCTGTCCAACGGCTCGGCCGTCACCGTCGCCGACTGGGAGGACGACGCCCACGCGATCCTCGAGCTGTGGCTCGGTGGGCAAGCCGGCGGCAGCGCCGCGATCGACCTCCTGGTCGGGGACGCGGCTCCGTCCGGCCGCCTCGCCGAGTCGCTGCCGAAGCGTCTGGCCGACCTCCCCGCCCAGCTGAACTTCCCGGGCGAGAACGGCACCGTGTCCTATGGCGAGCGGATGTTCGTCGGCTACCGCGGGCTCGACGCCATGGAGACGTCCGTGTCCTACCCGTTCGGCCACGGGCTGGCCTACACGGCGTTCGGCTACTCGGACCTCACCGTGCAGGCTGAGCCCGTCACCAGCGAAGCGAACGGGCAGGACGCCGTGCTGCAGGTCTCGGCCGTCGTGACGAACACGGGCGGGCGGGCCGGCGTCGCCGTGCCGCAGCTGTATGTCGGCCGGCCGGAGTCGACGATCGCCCGCGCACCCCGTGAGCTCCGCGGGTTCGAGCGGGTCGCCCTGGAGCCGGGGGAATCTCGGCGCGTCGAGTTCCGGCTCAGCCGGCGCGACCTGAGCCACTGGGACGCCGAGCTGCACTGCTGGGTCGTCGAGCCGGGGACCATCGAGCTGTCCGTCGGCGCCTCCTCCCGGGACCTGCCGCTTCGCACCACGGTGCCGCTCGAGGCCCCGCAGCCGCGACGGCCGCTGACCGAGTACTCCACCATCGGTGAGTGGATGGCGGACCCGGAGGCCGGGCCCGCGCTGCGGGAGGCCATGGGAGAGTTCGCCCGCCTGTTCGGCCCGGAGGGCAGCGACCCGGCGATGAGCGCCTTCCTCAGCGCCATGCCCGTGGTCAAGGTGCCGCTCATGGGAATGAGTGACGCGCTCACGCTCGATGACCTGCGTGGCTTGCTGGCCCGCCACGGCGGCGGCTGACGGCGCAGGCCGCTCGCGACGGGCTTCCCCGCCTGGACGGACTCGGCCGCGTGCCGACTTCCACACCTCCAAGCCTGCTCCGGTCGGGACGGACTCGGCCACGCGCCGACTTCCGCACCTCCAACCCTGCTCCCGCCGGGACGGACTCGGCCACGTGCCGACTTCCGCACCGCAGCCGACCGGCGACGGATGCTCGCGGCGGAGCTCTGGTCTAGCTCGCGTCGTGCCGCACGGCCTCGGTGAGCAGAGCCTCGAGCTCGGCCTCGTCAGGGAGCAGAGGCCAGACCGTCTCCCCCGAGGCGGCATAGTAGAAGGCGCCGTCCACCTGCTCGGCCGGCAAGCCGCGCAGGCGTGCGAAGGCGACCCGATAGGCACCGAGCTGGATCGACCGCACCCGCGCCGCGTCGCCCGTCGGTTCGACGCCGGTCTTCCAGTCGACGATCGTGAACCCGCCGTCCGCCCGGGGAAACACCGCGTCGATGCGGCCGCGCACCGCGACCCCGCCGATCACCGTCTCGACGGCGATCTCGATGGCCTCGGGTCGGCGGTGGGCCCACGGGCTGGCCAGGAAGTGCTCCTTCAGCACCTCGAGGTCCTCGTCGCCGGCGTCCTCGTCGGCACTGCCGGGCAGGTCGAGCAGGTCGACCATGGCCGCTCGCGCGTAGTGCTGCTCGACCCACGCGTGGAACGCGGTCCCGCGACGCGCGGCCACGGCCGGCGGTGCCGGCATCGGCCGGCGCAACTGCTCGACGAACCGCTCCCCGTCGCGCGCCAGCGACACGACCGCGGACGCGGACAGGTGCCGCGGGAGCCGGACCGTGAGCTCGTGCCGCTCCAGGGACCGGCGGCGCTCGCGCAGCAGGATCTCGATCTCCTCGTCACGGGCGGAGCTCGACCCGGGCAGGGGCAGCGTCCCCTGCTCCTGCGCGGCCGGCGGCCCGCCGACACCTTCGCGCGAACCGCCCGGCTGCCCCGCCGACCGTGCCCGCATCGCGTCGACCACCGCCTGCTGCGCCGACAGCAGCCGGGTCCGGCGCTGGTCCTGCGGTGCCGGTGCGGGCCAGGTGGCGGTGACCGGCTCGGCTTGACGCGGGTTCACGGCCTTGCCGTCGTCCCCCGGCTCCGGCAGCTCTGCCCACGGCCCGAGCTGGACCGGCACCTCGGGAGCCTCCACCAGCTCGGTGAGGAAACGTGAGGTCAGCCGCGGGGTCGAGGCGTCCGCCCAGACCGGCGCGGTCAGCAGCAGCTTCCGCCGGGCCCGGGTGACGGCGACGTAGGCGAGGCGGCGCTCCTCGGCGATGGCGTGACGGCCGCCGTCCAGCACGAACTGCTCGAGCTCCTGCTTGACCCCGACGAGGTCCTCGGGTGCGTCCCACCGGAACACCGGGAGCCCGTCGGCGTCCCCACGCAGCGGGTACGGCACGCCGTCGAGCCCGCCGCACCACCCCTTGTCCTTGGGCTCGGAGTGGCACCAGCGTCCCTCGCGCCAGGTGGTCGTCGCACCGGTGTGGGCCGGGAAGGCCGCCTCGGTGAGTCCCGGCACCGCCACGGCGTCCCACTCCAGCCCCTTGGCGGCGTGGACGGTCAGCACCTGGACGGCACCCTCGCGCGGCTCGATGTAGCCCTTGTCGAGCCCGCGCTCCTCCTCGAGGGCGGCCTTGAGCCAGGCGAGGAAGCCCGCGAGGTTGGGCCGGTCGGCGCTGATCGAGAACGTCGCGGCGACGTCGGCGAAGGCGTCGAGGTGAGCGCGCGCCACGCTGGGCGTGTAACCGGGTCTGGCCAGGACCTCGATGTCGAGCCCCAGCGCCCGCTCCGCCTCGCCCACCAGGTCGGCGAGCGGGAGGGCGGTGAGGGCGCGCATCCGCCGGATCGTCTCGCGCAGGCCGTGCAGCCGAACCAGGGCGGTGTCACCGATCCGCTTGCCGTCCCAGCTCGTCCACCCGCGCCGCGGCAGGTCGTCAACGGCCTCGACGATGCTGGCGGTGTCGGCGCTGTCGGGTGACTGGTCGCGCACCCCGCCGGGCGCGACGGCCTCGGGCGAGTCGTTGGCCAGCTCCGGCACGGCGCCGCTCGAGGCGTGCTCGTCGGCGGCCTCCTGTGCCTGGCTGCCGTGCCCGAGCCGCAGCTCCTGCCGGTGGCGCG
>NZ_DASSTI010000178.1:0-5564 GCF_035708005.1 Segeticoccus sp.
AGTCGCCCGGAGGGGCCCGAGCCGGTGCCTGTGCCGGTGGTGCCGACCACAGGCTCGACATTTGCCATGGCACCAGCGTAAGTAAGGTGAGGCCATGCCCATGCACCCGGCAGCACCCGAGGACCTCACCGGGCTCGTCGAGGCCTTCGCCCAGTGCGCCCAGGCCATCGTGGATCTGGGGCACACGTGCCGGGAGGAGGACTTCGACCGTCCCACCGACTGCCCCGGTTGGACCGTGAAGGACCAGATCTCCCACGTCGTGGGCGTGGAGGCCGCGATGGAGGGCCGGCGCGACCCCGAGGTCGCGCTGGACCGGCACGCGCACGTGCACGGCGAGGTCGGGCGGCAGAACGAGTATGCCGTGCAGGCACGTCGGCGGCGCAGCGGCGGCGACGTGGTCAGCGAGCTGGAGCACGTCCTCGCCCAGCGGCTGGGCACCCTGCGCACCCCGGGGCTGACCGAGTCGAGCATCCTCGTCGGCCCGATGGGTCAGGCGATGGAGGCGGCCGAGCTGCTCCGGGAGCGGATCCGCGACATCTGGGCGCACGAGCAGGACATCCGCACGGCGCTGGAGCGGCCCGGCGACCTGGACTCCGCCGCGGCGACGGTGTTCGCCGACTACGTGCTCGAGGCCGTACCCGAACTACTCGGCAAGGTGGGTTTCGATGCCGGGACCACCGTGATCGTCGACATGACCGGGCCGATCGTGGGGCGTGCCGGGGTGCGGATCGGTGCGGACGAGCACGGCGAGCCCTGTGCGTACGCCATGTTCACCGGCGAGCCGGTGGCCGAGGGGGAGGCCGGTGCGGAGGAGGCCGAGCCCGGCTCGATGACCACCATCAGCCTGTCGACCGACGCGCTCACCCGCCGGGCGGCGGGGCGCCGGTCGGTGGAGGACACCGTCTACCACGTCGTGGGGGATGAGGACGTGGCGCGCCGGGCGCTCGAGGCGCTGGTCCTGACCTCCTGATGCCTGCCGGGAAACGTCGAACGGGCCCGCCTCGCCGGCGGGCCCGTTCTCGTGTTGGAGCCCGCGCGCCCTCAACGCAGGGGGTGAAGAGGGCGCGCGGGGGATTGTGGGAGGAGCCCCCCGGCTCCTGGAACAACTCTAGAGTGCCGCCAGCATAGCGGTAGGACGTTCGACGCAGTCGGCGACATACCGCAAGAACCCTCCGGCAGTTCCGCCGTCGCAGACCCGGTGGTCGAACGTGAACGACAGCTGGGTGACCTTCCGCAGGGCGAGCTGCCCCTCGTGGGCCCAGGGCTTGTCGATGATCCGGCCGACCCCGAGCATCGCCGCCTCCGGATGGTTGATGATCGGCGTCGACCCGTCGACCCCGAACACGCCGTAGTTGTTGAGCGTGAAAGTGCCGCCGGTCAGCTCCGCCGGGGACAGCTGGCCCTCGCGGGCCCGCGCGGTGAGCTCGCGCAGGGCCTGCGCCAGCTCGGCGGTGGTCAACCGGTGCGCGTCGTGCACCACGGGAACGACCAGGCCGCGGGGGGACTGGGCCGCGAAGCCGAGGTGGACCGCCGCGTGCTGGACGATCTCCTGCCGGTCGGTGTCGACCGAGGAGTTGAGCTCAGGGAAGCGCTTCAGCCCCGCGACGCAGATGCGGGCCATGAGGGCGAGCACGCCGATGCCCGCGTCGGGGTGGACCGCTCGGATCTCGTCCTTGGCCTGCATGAGGCCGGTGGCGTCGACGTCGACCCACGTCGTGGCGTCCGGGATCTCCCGGCGGCTCTGGCTGAGCTTGTCGGCCATCGCCCGGCGCACCCCCCGCAGCGGGATCCGCACGTCCTCGGTCGTGCTGGCGGGAGCGCTCTCGGGCGTCGTGCCGGGTCGTGTGGTGCGCGCGGCGGCGGCGTCCTCGACGTCCTTGCGGCGGATCACCCCGCCAGGTCCGCTCGGTGTGACCGTGGTCAGGTCGAGGCCCTCGGCCACGGCGAGGCGGCGGACTAGCGGCGAGATCACCTTCACCGCCGCGCCGGTGCGCCCGTCAGTCGCGCCGATCATTGTGCCGTTCTGGTCGCTGGGGCGCTCACTCTGTCGCAATGATTCGCGGCCACGATCAGCTCGAGGGGCCGGTGCGCTCGGCAAACGGGCGCTCGACGTGGGTGCGCTCGGCGTCGGGGCAGGCCCGCGGCGCACGCGGCGCCGACGGGCACGAGGCGCTCCGGTGCCGTAGCCGATCAGCACGGCGCCCGACCCTTCGGCCTCGGCGCCGGCGCGCTCCTCGGAGCGGTACTGCTCCGCCCCGGCCAGCGCCTCGTCCCCGCCGCGCTTCCTTGGGACATCTCTGAGGTCAGAGCCGCCGAAGCGTCCCAAAGAAACGCTGGCGGCGGAGCCGCCCGACGCGGCGGCCGCCGAGGCGGCGGGCACCGAGCCCACGGGCGCGATGGTGATCAGCGGCTGGCCGACCTCGAGCTGGTCACCGGTGGACCCGTGCAGGGTGAGCACCGTGCCGGCGAACGGGCACGGCACCTCGACCGTGGCCTTCGCCGTCTCGACCACCACGACGTGCTGGTCGATCGCGACCTCGTCACCCTCGGCGACCTGCCACTCGATGATCTCGGCCTCGGTCAGCCCTTCTCCCAGGTCGGGCAGGCGGAAGACCTGCTCGTTCATGCGGCCCCTCCCGCCGCAACACGAGAAGGCGCAACACGAGAAGGCGCAACACGAGAAGCCGCGACACCAGAGGCCACGGCGCCGCCCGTGGGGCTGCCGAGCCAGCGCTCGTCCGGCGCGTCGTCCCACTGCAGCCGGGCGATCGTGTCGAGGATCCGGTCCACGCTCGGGAGGTGGGTGTGCTCCAGCTTCGGGGCCGGGTAGGGGATGTCGAACCCGCTGACCCGCAGCACCGGCGCGGCGAGCGAGTGGAACGCCCGCTCCTGGACCCGGGCGGCGACCTCGGCGGCCACGCCCCCGAAGCCCTGGGCCTCGTTGACCACGACGCACCGCCCGGTGCGGCGCACCGACTCCAGGACGGTGGCGTCGTCGAACGGCACGATCGTGCGCAGGTCGACGACCTCGACGTCCCAGCCCTCCTCGGCCGCGGCCTCGGCCGCCTTCAGGCAGGTCGGCACCTGCGGACCGTAGGTCACCAGCGTCACGTCCGTTCCCGGCCGACGCACGACCGCCTGCCCGAAAACGCCCTCGCGCGAACCGGTCTCGAGCTCGCCCTTGGACCAGTAGAGGACCTTCGGCTCCATGAAGACCACCGGGTCCGGGTCGTCGATCGCCTCGCGCAGCAGGTCGTAGGCGTCCTGCGGCGTCGACGGCGAGACCACCTTCAGGCCGGGCGTGTGCGCGTAGTAGCCCTCGCTGCTGTCGCAGTGGTGCTCCACGCCGCCGATGCCCCCGGCATACGGCACCCGGATGACCATCGGCAGCTTGACGGCACCCTTCGTGCGGTTGTGCATCTTCGCCACGTGCGAGACGACCTGCTCGAACGCCGGGTAGCCGAACGCGTCGAACTGCATCTCCACCACGGGCCGGAACCCGGCCATCGCCATGCCGACCGCGAACCCGACGATCCCCGACTCCGCCAGCGGGGTGTCGAAGCAGCGCTCCTCCCCGAAGTCGCGCGTCAGCCCGTCGGTGATCCGGAAGACGCCACCGAGGGTGCCCACGTCCTCACCGAAGACGACCACGTCCCCATCAGCCTGTATGCCGTCCCGCAGCGCCTGGTTGAGCGCCTTGGCCATCGTCGTGGTCCCCATCAGTGGTCCCCCTGCTGCTCGTCCGACTGGTCGGCGAACTCCCGCTCCGCGGCCAGCTCCGCCTCCACCTGGGCGCGCTGCTCGGCGATCTGCGGGGTCGACCGCTCGTAGACGTGGTCGAAGATCGACAGGGGATCGAGCTGGGAGTCGACGTTCATCCGGTCCCGCAAGCGCGCGGCATACTCCTCGGCCTCCTGCTTGACCGCGTCGACCCGTGCGTCGTCGATCAGCCCCTCGGCACGGAGGTGGTTCTCCAGCCGCACGATCGGGTCGCGGGTGAGCCACTGGGTGACCTCGTCGGCCTCGCGGTAGCGCGTGGCGTCGTCGGCGTTGGTGTGCGCATCGAGGCGGTAGGTGTGCGCCTCGATGAGGAACGGACCACCGCCGCCCCGGGCGTGCTCGACCGCGCGCTGCATCACCGACAGCACCGCCATCGGGTCGTTGCCGTCGACCTGTTCGGCGGGCACCCCGTAGCCGACGCCCTTGTGCGCCAACGACGGGGCCTTGGACTGCTTGGAGAAGGGGACGCTGATCGCGTACTTGTTGTTCTGGACGAAGAAGATGGCCGGCGCGTGGAAGACCGCGGCGAAGTTGAGCGCCTCGTGGAAGTCGCCCTCGCTCGTGGCGCCGTCGCCGGTGAAGGCCAGCGCCACGCTGCCGCGGCCCTTGCGGGTCTCGCCGTGGGCGACGCCGGCGGCGTGGATCAGCTGGGTGGCCAGCGGGGTGCACTGGGCCGCCGTGTGGTGGGCCATCGGGTCGTAGCCGCAGTGCGCGTCGCCGCGCAGCAGCGTGAGCACCTCGACCGGGTCGAGGTCCCGGGTGATGAGGGCGACCGAGTCGCGGTAGGTCGGGAAGAGCCAGTCCCGCTCCTGCAAGGCGAGGACCGCGCCGACCTGGCAGGCCTCCTGGCCGCGGGAGGACGGGTAGACCGCGAGCCGGCCCTGCTTGGTCAGCGCAGTGGCCTGGACGTCGAAGCGGCGCCCGACCACCATCCGGCGCCACGCCTCGACGAGCAGCTCCCGGTCCGGCGGGCGGTAGCCGCGATCCTCCATCTCGGTGGTCGCGTCGACGCGGTGGCCGAGGTCGTCGAGGAACCGCACCGGGGTCTCTGCGGGGAGCAGCGCTGGGGCGGTCAGCTGGGTTGTCGCGGTGTGCGTCGTCGAGTGCGTCGTCATCGAGCGCGGCCTCCGGGCTTCTGGCAGGGAAGGATGGGCACCTGTCCATCGCATCGTCCCGCCCACCACTCTCATGGCACAACAGCAGGGGACAACCCCGGACATCTGGTCCAATGGAGTGGTGACCAGTGACCGATCGTCCAGAACGGACCGGTCCGTGGCGGCGCCTGCCGGACGAACGGAAGGCCCCACTCGCGGACCTGCGCCGACCACCCACCCCACCCTCGACGACGCGGACCGGCGGATGATCGGCGAGCTCGTCCGGGACGCCCGCGTCTCGGTGCGCCAGCTCGCCGAACGGGTGCACATCTCGCGGGCCAACGCCTACGCCCGGCTCGACCGGCTGCTGCGGGACGGGGTCATCGCCGGCTTCTCGGCCCGGGTGGTGCCGGAGCGGGCGGGACTGGCGACGTCGGCATACGTCAGTGTCGCGATCGAGCAGAACACCTGGCGCGACGTGTCCGCGCGGCTGCGGGAGCTGCCGTATGTCGACCACGTCGCCTTGGTGGGCGCGGACTTCGACGTGCTCCTGCAGGTGCGGGCGCCGGACAACGCGGCCCTGCGGGACATCGTGCTCGAACAGATCCAGGCGATCCCCGGGGTGAAGGGGACGCGCACGTGGCTGATCTTCGAGGAGATGCCCGGCGCCGGGCCGGTGTGGGAGCCGTA
>NZ_DASSTI010000179.1:0-4648 GCF_035708005.1 Segeticoccus sp.
CGACGCTTCACGGCATACCGACCTCCTTGCGGGGGCACCCGAGGGGAGCTGGCAGACCGAGCGGCCCGGTGGCCATGGCGGCCTGAGCGTCACCACTGTCAGCACGCGGGAGCCCTACGCCGCCACGGGTTTGCGGTAGGCCACCAGGTGGTCGGCGAGACCGTAGGCCACGGCAGCCTCCGGAGTGAAGATCCGGTCGCGGTCGGTGTCGCGGCGGAGCGTCTCGACCGACTGCCCGGTGTGTCGCGACAGGATCTGCTCCGCCTCGGCGCGCAGGCGGATCACCTCGTCGGCCTGCAGGATCAGGTCCGGGATCGCTCCCTGGCCTCGCGCGGATGGCTGGTGCAGCAGGACGCGCGCGTGCGGGAGGACGCTGCGTTGCCCGGGCGCGCCCGAGGCGAGCAGCATCGCCGCCGTCGCGCAGGCCTGACCGATGCAGATGGTGCTGACGGGCGCCTGCACGTACTGCATGGCGTCGTAGATCGCGAACGACGCGGTCAGCGAACCGCCGGGGGAGTTGATGTAGAGGCTGATCGGCCGGTCCGGTCCGGTCGACTCCAGGTGCAGGATCTGCGCGACGATGGCGTTGGAGACCCCGTCGTCGATCTCGGTGCCGATGTAGACGATTCGCTCACTGAGCAGGTGGCTGTAGACGTCGGTCACCCGGTCGCCGCGCGGGTGCTCGACGAGCACGTTCGGGATCGTGTAGCTGCTCATCACGCGCTCACCCCCAGTCCCACACCGGCGCGATGGGGCCGGACGGCGTCAAGGGTGTCGAGCACCTCGTCGACGAACCCGTAGTCCTTCGCCTGCTCCGCGGTGTACCACCGGTCCCGCGCGGAGTCCTCGACGATCCGCTCGATCGGCTGCCCGGTGAACTCGGCAATGAGGCCGAGCACGGTGTCGCGGGTGAACCGCAGGTCGTCGGCCTGCAGCTCGATGTCCACGGCTGTGCCGCCGATGCCGGCCGAGCCCTGGTGCATCAGGATCCGCGAGTGGGGGAGAGCGTAGCGCTTCCCTCGCGTCCCCGCACTGAGCAGGAACTGCCCCGCGCTGCAGGCGATTCCGAGCGCCAGAGTAGACACGTCGTTGGGGATCAGGCGGATCGTGTCCATGATCGCGAGCATCGCCGGCACGGATCCGCCGGGCGAGTTGATCCACAGGCTGATGTCGGCGCGCGGGTCCTCGGCTGACAGGAGCACCAGCTCGCCGCACAAGCGTGTGCCGAGCTGGTCGTCCAGGGCTCCGTCGAGCAGCAGGATTCGTTGGTGTTGAAGCCGCGCGGCGACTTCGTCGGCGAGTGGTGGGCGGGGCTGCTGTTCCTCGGTCATGCTCCGACCATGCGGCGCGCGGGCTCGACACGCCCAGCCGCCGCTGCTGTGGGCAGAGAATCCGGTATGCCGTGGCCCCGCCGCCCGCCGACTTCTGCACCGAACGGCCCGCCGCCTCCAAGCCCCGTGCGCTGGCCGAGAGGATCGTCACCGGTGGCGGCGACCGTCGTTAGAGCTTGAGCGTCGGGCGTGGCGGGAGGCCCGCGAGCTCGTAGGCGGCGTCGATCGCCTCCATCTGCGCGACCGCGTCATCGAGGTCGAGCGGAAACAGAGCGCCCTGGCGCAGGTGCGCGGTCAACGCCTCCAGTTGGAAGGTGTATGACGACCGCTCACCCAGGTGCTCCACGCGCTCGCCCTCCGTCGTGGTCACCGTAAGGCGGTCGTTGACGTGCGGCTGCACGAAGTTCTCGACCCTGAGCTGACCGCGGCTGCCCACGACGGTGAGCGAGAAGTCCCACGCGTCGGCTGCCATGTGTGAGCCCGCGACAGCCGTCGCGCCAGAGGGGTAGACGTACTCCGCCGTGAGCCACTCGTCGACGCCCGGATGTCCTGCCCGCTCACCGGCCTTCGCGGCCACCAAGGTGGGTGGACCGCCATACCGCTGGCCGATCATCCGGACCGCATGGATGCTGTAGCACCCGAGGTCCATCGTGGACCCGCCGGCCAGGCCCAGGTCCCAGCGAGGGTCGTCGTCGGCGGGAGCCGGCATCCGCATCGGCGTCTCGACTGATCGAAGCGTGCCGATCACGTCGTCCTTGAGCAGCTCGAGGACTCGCTGGAACAGCGGGTGGTGCAGGTAGTGGAACGCCTCCACCACCGTCACCCCACGGACGAGCGCGGCCTCCCGCACGACGGCGCCCTCGACGGCGTTGCTGGCGAAGGGCTTCTCGCTCAAAACGTGCTTGCCGGCTGCGATGGCGCGCAGGTTCCACGGGCCGTGCAGGCCGTTGGCCAGCGGGTTGTAGACGACCTCGACCTCCGGGTCGGCGAGCAGTTCGTCATAGGAGGCGTGCACCCGCTCCACCCCGTGGCGCACGGCGAACTCCTCCGCGCGAGAGCGGTCCCGGGCGGCGACGGCGACGAGCCGCGCGCCGACTGTCCGGGCCGGCTTGACGATGGCCAGCTCACTGATCCGCGCGGCGCCGAGTACGCCGATCCGCAAAGGCTCCATGTCGCCCGAGGCTAGTGGCTGGCCTTCGTCGCGGACTGGGCCGCGAGCCGCCGGGACAGTTCTTCGACAGAGACCTCCTGCCCGAGTGCCTCGGCCACGAGCGCGGCCTGGGTCGTTGGCGCGAGCCCGGCAACCGGCTGGTCGAGATCGAGGTTGGTCGGGAAGGAGTAGCCCTCGGCGCTGGCCGCGACCACGTTGGCGATCCGCGCCGCGCCCATGCCGGACCGCTTCGCGGCCAGCAGCGCGGGGTAGATCGCCTTGCTGACGCGCGCCCGGTCGACGGTCTCCATGGCCCGGCCGAACGCGGACGAGACCTGCAGCAGGTTCGCCATGCGCTTGATGTTGGCCGAATGGTTCGAGCCCGCCGCGTGGAAGAGCGCCGGGTTGAAGAACACCGCGTCGCCCTTCGCCAGCGGCAGCTGGATGTGGTGGTCGACGAAGTGCTCGGCGAATTCCGGCCGGCGCCAAGCGAGGTAGCCGGGCAGGTACTTCTGTGAGTGCGGCAGGTAGAGCGTCGGCCCGCTCTCCACCGGCATGTCCACGTGCGCCACGGCGCCCTGCAGGGTGAGCACCGGCGAGAGCTGGTGCACGTGCAGCGGATAGGCGGCGGCGACCTCGTCGGACTGGAAGCCGAGGTGGTAGTCCCGGTGCACGGTCTGCCCGGCGCCGCCGGGATTGACCACGTTGATCTGCGAAGTCACCTGGTAGCCCGGGCCGAGCCACGCCGAGGAGGCCAGCGCCACAACGTCGTTGGCGTAGTAGGCGACGAATGTCTCGGGGTGGGCGACGGCGAGCTTCTCGAGCGCGTTCCACACCCGGTCGTTCGCCCCGGGCTTGGCGAAGTGGTCGCCGCCCACCGCGCCGCTGGCGCGCTGCTGGGCGATCAGGTCGTTGAAGGCCTCGGTGGCGGCATCGACGACGTCGGGCTCGAACGCGCCGGTGAACACGACGATCCCGGGACCGTCGGCCAACGCACGCACCAGCTCCCCGGCCACCTCCGCCCGTTCCTGCGGGTCCGCGGCGGCCTGCCGCACGGCGGCCGACTCGTAGACAAGGACCTGCTGCTGCACCCGGCTGGCGTGCGGGTAGTCCTCCACTCGGGTCTCCTCCGCGACGACCTCGAGCAGGTCCTCGAGCCGGACGTCGGCCGGGGAGAGGCGGGTGGGCGGGAAGGGGGTCGGCAGCTGCGTGGTCATGTCCTCCAGCATCGCCCTCCCGCGGCTGCGCCGGCACCCGTCGATCACCTCAAAAACACCTCAGCGCGGCTATCCTCCGACGGTATGCCGGGAGCTCACCGCATCCGTGACATCGCCGAGCAGTCGGGCCTCAGTCAGGCGACGGTCGATCGGGTCGTGCACCGCCGTCCCGGGGTGAGCGCCCGCGCCGTCCGCCAGGTGGAGCAGGCACTACTGGACCTCGACCAGCAGCAGAGCCAGCTCCGGCTGGGCGCCCGGACGCTCATGCTCGACGTCGTCATGCAGGCGCCGCGCCGGTTCAGCTCCGCCGTGCGCCGAGCCCTGGAGGCCGAACTGGACAGCGCGCGACCGGCCGCCGTCCGCGCGAGGTTCGACCTGCGCGAGAGCGGCGACGTCGCCGACCTCGTCACACGGCTCGACCGGGTGGGCCAGCGGGGGAGGGCCACCCACGGCGTCCTGCTCAAGGCGCCCGACGACCCCGCGGTCGCGGCAGCGGTGGACCGGCTCGCCGACCGGGGAATCCCCGTGGTCACCTTGGTCACCGACGTGCGCCAGTGCGCCCGGGTGGCCTACGTGGGACTGGACAACACCGCGGCCGGTGCGACCGCGGCATACCTCATCGACCGGTGGGCGGGGGACCGGCCGGGGGAGGTGCTCGTCACGGTGAGCCGGTCGGCGTTCTTCGGCGAACGGGAGCGGCGCGAGGCCTTCGTGGCCCAGATGGCACGGCTGGCGCCGGAGCGCGGTGTCGTGGCGACCGGGGAGGCCGACGGGCTGGACGAGTCGACGCGGCAGGTGGTGCGCGCCGCCCTTGCCGAGCACCCGCAGATCGTCGGGGTCTACTCGATCGGCGGCGGCAACCGCGCGATCACCGCGGAGCTCGCGCGCGCCCGCCGGGACGTGGCGGTGTTCGTGGCCCACGACCTCGACCGCGACAACGTCGACCTGCT
>NZ_DASSTI010000180.1:0-10285 GCF_035708005.1 Segeticoccus sp.
GCGAACTCAACGCGGGTGGGGGGAGTCCGACGGGGCGGGTTCGGAGGACTCGTCGGACTCCGGGCCCTCGACGTGCGTCTGCGGCTGGCGGTGCCGGCGACGCAGCTGCACCCACCGCCCGCGGGCGCCGCGCTCGGCCCCGCCGACCTTCGTCGCGTCGATCTCCGTGCCCGGGGTGCGCGCGGCCTCGACCGCGGCCTCCGAGATCGGCATGACCGCCTCGCCACGGGCCGGCTCCGGTGCGAGGTCCTCGAAGACCCCGGCCGCGGCGAGCACCGACGGCAGCATGACCTGCGCGAGGCTGGAGTAGCCGGCCGCCGACGGGTGGAACCGGTCCGGCCCGAACAGCAGCTTGGGGGAGGCCGCGAACTCGGGACCGAGCACCGACCCGAGCGACACCGTGCGCCCCCCGGCGTCGACGACCGCGATGGTCTGCGCCGCGGCCAGCCGTCGCGACCAGGTGCGCGCCACCTGCTTCAGCGGCGGGGGGATCGGCTCCACGGTGCCGAGGTCGGGGCAGGTGCCGACGACGACCTCGACCCCCGCGGCGACCAGCCGGGAGACGCCTTCGCGCAGCAGCCGCACCGACTCCGAGGGCAGCCGGGAGTGGGTGACGTCGTTCGCGCCGACCAGGATCACCGCGACGTGCGGCTCCATGGCCAGCGCCTGGTCGATCTGCTTGTCGAGGTCGCGGGTCTGCGCGCCGACGAAGGCGACCGAGCAGAGGTACACCCGCCGGTCGGCCCCCTCGGCCAGCCCCGAGGCGAGGTGCGCCCCCGGCGTCTCCTGGACGGTGTGGACGCCGTACCCGGCCGCCGACGAGTCACCGAGCAGCGCGACCTTCAGTGCGGGCCCCGGCCGGCCGCGGCCGTACCACCCCGTGGCGTTGGGCGGCGCGCCGTCGGCGTTGCCGATCTGCCGGCGCGCGAGCGTGGCCTCGGCACGCAGCACGCCGTACAGCGACGCACCGAGCACGGACAGGCCACCGCCGCCGTAGACGGCGGCAGATGCGAGCTTGCGGGCCGCGGCAACCTTCCCCACGTCCCCCACTCTAGCCACCCCTAGACTCGGGTCGTGCGCTACGTGAACTCGCTCCTGGACCTCGTCGGCAACACCCCGCTCCTGCGGCTGAGGAGGGTCCTCGACGACGCGGACGCGGACACCGGGCCTCTGGTGCTGGCCAAGGTGGAGTACCTCAACCCCGGCGGCTCGGTGAAGGACCGGATCGCCGTGCGCATGGTCGAGGCGGCCGAGGCGTCCGGCGAGCTCAAGCCCGGCGGCACGATCGTCGAGCCGACGTCGGGCAACACCGGCGTGGGGCTGGCGCTGGTCGCGCAGGCCAAGGGCTACAAGTGCATCTTCGTCTGCCCCGACAAGGTCAGCGAGGACAAGCGCAACGTCCTCAAGGCCTACGGAGCCGAGGTCGTCGTCTGCCCGAGCTCGGTGGCACCGGAGCACCCGGACTCCTACTACTCGGTCAGCGACCGGATCGCCGCCGAGACCCCCGGCGGCTGGAAGCCCGACCAGTACTCCAACCCCGAGGGCCCGAACTCGCACTACCACTCCACCGGCCCGGAGATCTGGGAGGACACCGACGGCACGGTCACGCACTTCGTGGCCGGCATCGGCACCGGCGGCACCATCACCGGCACCGGCCGCTACCTGCGCGAGGTCTCGGCCGACCGGCAGGGTGGCCGCGTCCAGGTCATCGGCGCCGACCCGGAGGGGTCGGTCTACTCCGGGGGCACCGGCCGGCCCTACCTCGTCGAGGGCGTCGGTGAGGACATGTGGCCGCGTGCCTACGACCCCAAGGTCGTCGACCAGGTGATCGCCGTCAGCGACATGGACTCCTTCACGATGACCCGCCGCCTCGCCCGCGAGGAGGGCCTGCTGGTCGGCGGCTCCTGCGGTATGGCCGTCGTCGCGGCCCTGCGCGCCGCCAAGGACCTGCCTCCCGAGGCCGTCGTCGTGGTGATCCTGCCGGACAGCGGCCGCGGCTACATGTCCAAGATCTTCGACGACACCTGGATGGCTTCCTACGGCTTCCTCGCCAGCGACGGGCACCAGACGGTCGGGGACGTGCTGCACGCCAAGCGGGGGGACATGCCTGCCCTCGTCCACACGCACCCGAACGAGACCATCCGCGACGCCATCGAGATCCTCCGGGAGTACGGCGTCTCGCAGATGCCGGTCGTGAAGGCCGAGCCGCCGGTCATGGCCGGGGAGGTTGCCGGCTCGGTCAGCGAGCGGGACCTGCTCGACGCCCTGTTCACCGGTGCGGCGAACCTCGCCGACCCGGTCGAGAAGCACATGAGCCCGCCGATCCCCATGGTCGGCGCCGGTGAGCCGGTCTCGAGCATCCACGACACCTTGGAGAAGCACGACGCGGTCATGGTCGTCGAGGGCGGCAAGCCGGTCGGTGTCCTCACCCGCGCGGACCTGCTCACCCTCTTCGCGCACTGAGGTATGACGGTGTCCCGGCCCGACGACGTGACGCGCCTGTACCTGACGCTCGGGCGGATCAACCGCGCCCTGCGCCGGGACGCACGGAACGCGCCGATCGGGCACGGGGCGCTGAGCGCGCTCGCGACCCTCGCGGCGAGCGAGCCCATCCGGCTCGGCGAGCTGGCCGACCTCGAGGGGGTGAGCGCCGCGTCGATGAGCCGGATCATCGCCTCGCTGGAGAAGCTGGGCATGGTCCGGCGGGAGGCCGATCCCGAGGACCGGCGGGCCTTCCTGGTCGAGCCCACCTCCGACGGGCGCCGGGTGGTGGAGGCCGGGCGGGCCGCCCGCATGCAGGCGCTCGCCGCGCGGCTCGAGAAGCTGTCGCGGGAGGAGCGGGACGACCTGCGACGGGCCCTGCCGGCGCTGGAGGCCCTCGTCGGCTGACGACGACGGAGCGAGAATCCGTCGTCGTCAGACCCGTTGTCTGGTCTGACTCCTCGTCGCTGCGGGCCTCGCTGCGCTCGTTTCCTCGCTCTGTCGTCGTCAGACCACGTCATGGTGCTGCAGCAGCCGGAACGTCACCAGGCCCGGGAGCGCGGGCAGCCAGAACGTCAGCAGGCGCGAGGCCAGGACGGCGGCGACCGCGGCGGTCGGGCCGACCCCGACCGCGGTGAGGCCCGCGACGGTGGCGGCCTCGACGGTGCCCAGTCCGCCGGGAGTCGGTGCCAGCTGCCCCAGGGTCGATCCCACGACGTAGACGGCGAGCACCGCGAGCAGGTTGAAGTGCGGGTTGAACGCGGCCAGCGTGGCCGCGAGCCCCGCCGCCTGCAGGACGATGAACAGCACCGTCCCACCGAAGAGCTGGCTGGCCCGCACCGGGTCACGCAGGGTGGGGACGAGCTCGGCCAGGAGCTCGCGCAGGGAGTTCAGCATCGGGTGCCAGACCTTGCGGCGTCCCCACGGCGAGACGAGCACCGCGACGATGATCGCCAGGACGACCCCCGCGATGAGCAGGATCGGCCAGCTCGGCAGCGAGAAGTCCCCGACCGGCACGGCGCTGCCGATGACGAGGATGCCGACGGCGGTCGCCACGCCGGTGATGATGCCGACCACGGCCCGGTTGAGGAAGATCACGCCGACGGCGTGCGTGCGGCGCAGCCCGATCCGCTCGAGGTAGACGATGTTGATGCCGTAGAAGCCGATGCCGGCCGCCGTGGTGCGCCCGGTGAAGGCGGCGGCGAGCTGCACGGCCATGGTCTTCCAGAACGGCAGCTTGCGACGGCTGGACCCGATGACGGTCACGCCGGAGGCGAGCACGCCGAGGAAGCCGGTCGCGACTGCCACGGCGATCCAGCGCCAGTCGGCACGCCGCAGTGAGGCGAGGACCTCGTCGATGCTCGACAGCTGGGGCAGCAGCAGGTAGACCGCCAGGCCGACGGCGAGCATGACGCCGAGCGTGGCGGGACGCACCGGCGAGCGGAACGGCGGCGGTGGGGACCCGAGTCGCTCGGCCAAGCTCTCCCGCAGGTCGGCGAGCACGATGCGGTCGTCCTCGAGCTGTTGCCGCAGGCGCCGGTGGACCGCCAGCCACTGCAGCTGGGGGAGGGCGTCCAGCAGGGTCTGCCGCGGCACCTGCCGCACGGCGCTGTCGACCGCGCGCGGCACGCCCACGACGGCCACCAGCGTGACGAGGAGGTCGGCGATGTCCTGCTGCCGCTGCGCCGGTGGGCCGCCGACCCGGCTGAAGGTGAAGTCGGTGATCCGGGGCCGTCCGTCCTCGTCCACCAAAATGTTCTTGGCGCGCAGGTCGTGGTGCCCCACGTGCTGCTCGGCGAGCGCGAGGACGTCCTGCCAGATCTGGTCGAGGACCTTGTCGTCGCACCGCTCCCCGGGCAGGTCGCACAGCAGCGTGCCCTGCAGCCGGCGACGGATGAGGAACGGCGGGCCGTGCCGGATCTCGCCCGCGAAGACGACGGGCAGCGTGCCGATCCCCGCCCGCTCGGCGAGCAGCGTGACGTAGGCCTCGTGCTCGACCTCGTGCCGTGGCGTGGACAGCCCGGGCTCGTCCTCCACCTCGACCGAGGCCAGCAGCCGGCGCAGCTTGTATGCCGGCCCGGCCAGCCGGTGCATGCGGCGCACCACCTTCATCTGCATGCGCTCGCCGTCACAGGTCGTGATGCCGTACTCCTCCGGCCGGAGGAAGCGACGCCGGACCGGCTGGATGTGGGCGTCCTTCAACCCCACGGCGTCCAGGGCGAGCCGCACCGCCTGCTCGCTGGTCCGCCGCCCGGGCGCCCCGAGGACCAGGTGGTAGAACGCGGCCGTGCCCCACCCGACGGCTGCCCCGCCGAGGGCCCCGACGGGCAGGTTGTGGCCGAGGAAGACGTCGGCGACCCCGACGAGGATCACCACGGCCCAGGCGACGTCGCGGGTGGTGCGACGCAGGTAGGGGCCGGCGACCGCCGCCAACGCCGCCATCACGGCCACGTGCACGGACGGGAAGGCGAAGGCGTGGGAAGTCGGCTCGCGCAGCACGTGGCCCAGCTGACCCGGCACCGGCCGGGGGGCGGTCAGCCACTGCAGGACGATGGCCAGCAGCCACGCGGTTCCGCTCGCCGCGAGCAGCGAGCTGCCCAACCGGACCCGCCCGACGTAGAGCGCGAACCCGGCAGCGGCGACGATGCCGGGCCAGTACCCGACCCAGCTGAAGGCCTCCCACAGCCGGGTCGAGGCGCTGGGGATCCGCTCCAGCTCCGAGAAGATGGCCGACTCGACCGGGTTGATGCCCGGCGCCCGGGCGATGTACAGGCAGCCGAAGACGATCGCGGTGGCGATGGCCATCCGGACGATGTCGGCCGGGTGGCGACCGATCGAGGCGCGCAGCCGGGCATACCGGCCGGGACGGCGGATCCCGCGGCGCTCGGGGCCACCCGTCTCGTTGGTCGGCATGTCCACGATGCTCCCCCCTGCACCTGCCGTGGGCAACGGCGGCGCCCGTTCAGCCCCAGGTGATAGTGAGGACGGCGGCCAGGGCCAGCGTCGCGCAGCCGGCAAGCTGCACCGGGAGCCGCTCGCGCAGCAGGATGCCGAGCTCACGCAACGACGCTGCGGGCACCAGCGACCACGGCGTTGGTGCGGCCCAGACCCGTGCCGGCACGTGGAGCCGGGCGGCGGCGCGGGCGGTGCGGAACGTGTGGAACGTGCTGGTCACGACAGCCAATCGCGGGGGCGCGCCGTCGCCGCGTCGCCCGACCCCCCGTCCACCCCGGTCAGGGCCACGCTGCTCGCTCGCGCGCCGCCCACCCGAGCGGGCGACCACCAGCCGGGAGCTGAGGAGCAGGTTCTCGTCGGTGGTCGTGGCGCGGCCCTCGAGCAGGAGACACCCGGCGGGCAGGCCGTGCGCGACGAGGTAGGTGGCCATCGCTGCCGCCTCCGACACCGGGCGGCCGGCGACGGCCGACCCGCTGACGACCACGGTGACCTCGCGGCCTTCGTCGCAGGCCCCTCGCCAGAGGGCCGCCGCGCGGTCGAGCCGGCACGCGAGGACCGGCGGCACCTGCCCCTCGCGGGTCAGCTTGCTGCCGAGCACGACCACCACCTCGGGCACCACCGCCCGCGAGCGCAGCCGGCACACCAGTGGGTGGAGGAGGACGGCGAGGAACACCACGCCCACCCAGCAGGCCAGGACCGCCACCACCGCCGCACCCGAGGCGATGCCGGTGCTGGAGTGGAGCAGGGCGAGGTCGTCGAGGACGAGCACGACGGCCGCGAGGACCGCGCCGGCCAGCGAGAGGGCACGGCCGTGTCGCCGTCGGTGTGGACCGGCGAGGCCGTCCAGCAGCAGGCAGCCGACCAGGGGTGCGAGCAGCAGCGGCGCCGCGACGGCGAGGACCACGCGTGCCACGTCGCCGACCACCGGCACATCGTAGGCAGGAGCGAGCGGCCCGTCAGCCGACGTGGGCGCCCTCGACCTCCGGGCCGACGACTGCCGGCTCGGAGCGGTTCCCCACCACGCGCCGACCGGCTTCCACCACGGCGATGACGGCAAGGTTCACGACCAGCCCGATGATCCCCTCGCTGATCGCCCACGGCGCCGTCAGCCAGAAGGTGTAGGCGATCACGACGACCAGTCCGGCGACGAGCCCGGAGAGGATGCTCGACGCCCCGACGCGCCGGGGCAGGAAGAGCGCCAGGGCGATCGCCGGCGCCAGCTGGTCCAGGCCGCTGAACGTCAGCAACAGCAGGTTCGCCAGCAGGTCGGGCATCACCAGCGCGAGCACCAGCGACAGGAAGGTCGCGACCACCACGGTCACCTGGGTGACCGTGTACTGCTGGCGACCGGAGCGGGTCCGGACGATGTTGCGGGACACGAGGGTCGACATACCGACCAGGAGTGCCGCCGAGGGGACCATCGCCGTGGCGATGCCGGCGATCGCGACCAGCCCCATGACCCACTCGGGGAACATCCGCCCGGCCAGGTGCAGCAGCGCCGCGTCCGGGTTGGTGTCCTTCCCGAGCACGACGAAGGCGACGTAGCCGACGATGAGCGGCAGCACGATGAAGGAGTTGTAGAGCGGCAACCACAGGTAGTTGCGGCGCAGCACCTTCGAGCTGCGGGCGGCGAGGATCGGCGGCCAGCCGTGCGGCAATGTCAGGAACATCACCCCGATCATGCTGATCGCCATGTTGGAGACGTACCACGGGATGCCGAACACCTCGGTGCCGTGGACCGACAGCATCTCCGGCGCGCGCTGCTGCACCTCATGGAAGACGTTGGTGAAGCCGCCGGTGAAGTGGATCGGTACCCCGACGCAGACCACCAGCAGCATGACGAGCATCAGCGCGTCCTTGAAGTACGCCGTCGTGGCCACGCCCCGGATCCCGGACCACAGCACGAACGCGACGACGAGGACGAAACCGACGATCATGCTCCACGTCTCGGACGCGGCGTTCCCGGTGACCAGCTGCACGATGAGGCCGAGCCCGGTGATCTGCAGCTGCAGGTAGGGCAGCAGGAACACCACGCCGGCGACGGCCGCGAGCACGCCCAGGGGCCGCGAGGAGTAGCTGTCCTCGAGGAAGTCGGCCTGGGTCAGGTGCCCGCGCGCCTTGGCGCGCCGCCAGACCACGGGGGCGACGAAGTAGAGCATGAGGTAGCCGAGCGGCACGTACGGCATCGAGTAGAAGGTCGCCGCGCCGCCGGCGACCACCAGTCCGGCGGTGCCGAGGAAGGTGAACGTCGTGAACGTCTCACCGGCCTGCAGCAGCCAGCTGGTCGCGACCCCGAACGCCCGGCCGCCGACGGTCCAGTCGCTGAGGTCCGCGTTGGGGTGGCGTCGGCCGAGGAAACCCAGGACCGCGATGACGAGCATCCCCACCAGGACGACGACTTCGAGGGTGCTCATGCCCGGCTCTCCTCAGCGGTGCGCTGCGCCGCCTCCCGGGCAGCCGCCTCGCGGGCGGCCTCCTCGTCCAGCCGGTCCTGCTCCGCATCGTCGGTGCGGGTCTGCTCGATGAGCAGCAGCACCACCGTGACCAGCGCGCTGCCCGGGATCGTCGTCCACCACAGGATCGCGGGCAGCCCCAGCCACAGGTGCGGGCCGTTGAGCGCCGGCAGCCACTGCAGCGCGAACGCACAGACGATCGGTGCGGCGAGCGCCACCCACCAGAGGACGTGCACCGGTCGCGACGGGGCCGTGGCCCACCGTGGGTGCCGCGCCATCAGTCCCCCTCCTCGCCCGATTCACCGGTATGCCCGGAGCCTCCTGCCAGCAGCCAATTCCGTGGTGCTGTCTCGCGGCTCCTGAGACGTCGCCGCTGCTCCTCGTCCCCGGCCAGGTCGATGGCGGTCCACGCGAGCGCGGTCCCGGCCTCGAGGATCGCGCGGTCGGCCGACTCCTCCACGCAGCACTGCGCGAACTCGGGCTGGTGGTTCGTGGCGCCGTGGGTCTCGAGCCGCACCGTCGGGTGGATGGTCGGGATGACCTGGGAGATGTTGGCCATGTCGGTCGACCCCGCCGTGTTGAGTCGTTCGGCCAGCGTGGCGTGGTCGGAGAAGACGCGGCCCAGCGCCTCGGCGTTGCGCCGGTAGCTCGCGACCATCGCGTCGTCGTTGCGGAACTCGGTGTAGGTGCGCGAGTGGTGCTCCACCTGCAGCTCGCAGCCCGTGGCGACCGCGCCCGCGCGGAAGCAGTTCAGCACCCGCTCCCGGAGCTGCTCGAGCTCGGCGACGGTGGAGGAGCGGATGTCGTAGCGGACCGAGGCGCGGGACGGGATCACGTTGGCGGCCGTGCCACCCTCCAGGACGAAGCCGGACACGACGGCCGAGGCCGGAAGCTGTTGCCGCAGCAGGCCGATCGCGACCTGGGCGATGGTCACCGCGTCGAGGGCGTTGACCCCCTCGTGCGGTGCCGCGGCAGCGTGAGCCGGCTTCCCGGCATACGTGATGTCGACGTCGAGGGTGGCGCGGGTGTGGTGGTCGGCGTACTCGTCGGGAGAGGGGTGCACCATCATCGCGGCGTGCACGCCGTCGAAGGCGCCGCGTTCCAGCATGATGACCTTGCCGCCGCCGACCTCCTCGGCGGGCGTGCCGTAGACGCGCACGGTGAGGCCCAGCTCGTCCGCCACCGCGGCGAGGGCGACGCCCGCGGTCACCGCCGCGGCGGCGATCACGTTGTGCCCGCAGGCGTGCCCGACGTCCGGCAACGCGTCGAGCTCGGCACAGACCGCGACCACCAGCTCCCCGGAACCGGCCGTGGCGACGAACGCCGTGTCCAGCCCCGCGACGCCATGGTCGACGGCGAAACCGTTGCGCTCCAACAGTCCCGCGACAGCGGCGGCGCTGCGGTGCTCCTCGAAGGCGAGCTCGGGGTGGGCGTGCAGGTCGTGGCTCAGGCTGACCGCCGCGGGCCAGGCCCGCCGCGCGGCCTCTTCGGCGCGCTGCTTGAGGTCGACGTCGTGCTGGTCTGCTGCCGTGTGTGCCACCGGTGCGTGTGCCTCCTGGCGTGGGTGCTGGGTCCGAGGGGTGCCTAGTCGGCGGTGGCCCTGTTGCGGTCGGGGAGCAGGATGCTCAGGCAGGTCACGCAGCCCTCGCGCTTCTCGAACTCGGTCATCGGCACGGGGCGGGTGCGGAAGCCGAGGTCCTCCAGGTCGGCGATGGTGCGCGGCGCCGATGCGCTGATGAGGACCGTGCCGTCGGCGAGCGGCACGACGTGGCAACCGGCCTCCTCGCTGACGCGGCGCGCCGGGGGAAGGGCGCCGGGCTCGACGAGGTCGCGGTGGACCAGCAGGGTCCCGTCCGGGAGTGCCGTCACGGCGGACTTCAGGTGCAGCACCTCGGTGAGCCGGACGGGCACCACCGTGCGACCGAGTGGGGCGAGCAGGTCGCGGAGCTGGGCGATGCCCGCACCGTTGGTGCGACCGCCGCGGCCGACGAAGACGGTCGAGCCCACCTGCAGCACGTCGCCGCCGTCGAGCGTGCCCGGCTCCTCGATCGTGTGCAGGCGCAGTCCCGCCTCGCGCAGCAGCTTCTCGGTGCCGGCCACCTCGCCGCGGCGCTCCGACGCCCCCGGCCGGCTGAGCACGGCGAGGTCGTCCACCACGACGGCGGTGTCCTCCACGTAGACCGCGTCGGGCAGGTGGGGGGCGTCCTCGACGTAGCGCAGGTCGTAGCCGGCGTCCACGAGGGCGGCGCAGTAGGCCTCGTGCTGCTGCTCGGCGAGCTCGGTGTCGACGGGAACCCGCTCGATGTGGGAGGTGAGGCCCTCCTGGAGGGCGGCGCTGGTTCGGCGGACGAGAGCGATCGGTGGCACTGCGGGACTATGGATCGCGGTCCCCGCCG
>NZ_DASSTI010000181.1:0-12992 GCF_035708005.1 Segeticoccus sp.
ACCTTGCCGATCTGCTTGAGGTAGTCCTTGACCGGGTCCGCGGTCGCACCGGCGGTGACGACCTGCTGGGCGGGCGCGTCGTCCTCGTCGTCCTGGCGCAGCACGAAGCCACCGGCCTCCGCGACCGCCTCGACCTCCGCCTGCTTGGTCTCCTCCTCCTCGAGGACCGCCTCGTCCTCGTCGGTGGGGGCGTCGGGAGAGACCCCGGTCGGGCCCTCGGTCTTCTTCGCGGACTTGGCGCTGGACTTGCCGCCCTTGTCGGCGGACTTCGCGGCCTTGCCGGAGGACTTCTTCGAGGCCTTGCTCGCCGTCGCGCCCTCGCCGGCGTCGGCCTTGCTGGCCGTCTTGGCGGTGGACTTCTTCGCCGAGGACCCCGAGGTCTTCGAGCCGTTCGCAGCGCCCTCGTCGCCGGCCGCGGACTTCGCGGTGCTCTTGGCGTCGGCCGCCGAGCCGCCGTCAGCAGAGCCGTCGGCAGCGGCCTGGTCGGACTTCACCGAGCCCGAGGACGTCTTTTTGGGGGTGGACTTCTTGGTCGCCGCCTTCGCCGTGGTCGTGCGCCGGGTGCGCGTGGCGGCCACGGCGCGGCCGGCGGTCTCCTCATCGAGGACGACGTGGATGCCCTGCTCCTCCAGGGAGCGGACCACGGCCTTCATCCGCCGGGGAGCGAGGTCGGCGCTGACGAGCGCGTCGCCGAGCTGGCGAGCGTCGACCTGACCGTGCACGGTGCCCTGGCGCACGAGCTCCTGCAGGGCCGGGTGGGAGAACTCGGCGGGCAGCGCGGAACCGCTCGAGGTCTGGGGGGCTGGGGACGAGGCGGACGAGCTGGTCGAGGACTTCGACACGGGCGACACCAACTACCTTTCGTCGCGGACGGAGAACGTCGGCGCACGCGACAACATCGCCTCGAGGGGCTGAGGCGATCGTCTGCTCAAACGGGACGGGGGGCGGTCTTCACCCGGACCGGCCGGGCCGGTCGGGGTTACGTGCACACCATTATAAAACGTCGCGAGCCCGGATCGTATGCCCGACCACGCCCGGACGTCGTCCGTCGGCGCGGCTGACCTGCGCGAACGACAGCGGCGACGTCGCACGAGCCGCGAGAGGGTTCAGCCCGCCGCCTTCACCGCGAGCACCGCGCACGGCGAGTCCAGCAGGATTCGCTGCGCGTTGGAGCCCAGGATCAGCTTGCCCACCGGCGTGCGACGCCGCAGACCGATGACGATGAGCTCGGCGCCCGCCTCCTCGGCGACGGCGATCAGGTCCTCCGAGGGCTCGTTGCCGCGCACCAGCTGGCGTACCTCGTGGTCGATGCCCTGCTGGTCGAGTTCGGCCTGGACCTCCTGCAGCTCCCGCTCGAAGCGGCGCGCCTCCTCGGCGTCGAAGTCACGCCCGCCCCGGTTGGAGTTGATGACGATCAGCCGGGTCCGCCGGATCTGGGCCTCCTCCGCCGCACGGTGCAACGCGGCCCGCCCCTCCTTGGTCGGCACGTATCCGACGACGACAGCCACGCAAGCCTCCTCCAGCCAGGACCAGTGCGGCCGACGCTACCGGATCGGCGCGCCCCAGTCAGGCGAGGAGCCCACGCACCAGCGCCCCGACCTGCGCGGTCTCGAGCAGGAACGCGTCGTGGCCGCACTCGGACCGGATGATGGTCGCCTGCTGGCCGGCCGCTGCGGCCAGCTCCTCGGACTGGCGCAGCGGGTACAGCCGGTCGCTGTCGACGCCGGCGACGAGGAGCCGACCGGTGTAGCCCTGGAGCGCCGCCGCGACGCCGCCACGCCCCCGCCCGAGGTCGTGCGAGCTCATGGACTCGGTGAGGACGAGGTAGGAGTTGGCGTCGAAGCGGTTCACCAGCTTGGCGGCGTGGTGGTCCAGGTAGCTCTCCACGGCGTAGCGGCCACCGCCACCGAGCGGCTGCTCGGTCCCCTGCGCACGCCGTCCGAACCGGTCGGCGAGCTCCTGCTCGCTGCGGTAGGTCACGTGCGCGATCCGCCGGGCGAGCCCGAGGCCGGCGTCGGGGCCGACCGGATGGTCGTAGTAGTCGCCGCCACGGAAGTGAGGGTCCTGGCGGATGGCCAGCAACTGCGGCTGGCACCAGGCGATCTGCTCGGCCGAGGCCGCCCCGGTGCTGGCGAGCACCAACGCCGCCTGCACGCGGTCGGGGTAGCTCGCCACCCACTCCCCGGCGCGCATGCCGCCCATCGAACCCCCGAGCACCGCCGCCCAGCGGTGGATGCCGAGCTGGTCGGCCAGCGCGGCCTCGGCCGCCACCTGGTCGCGAATGGTCACGAAGGGGAAGCGGCTCCCCCACGGCTTCCCGTCCGGGGCGGTGGAGGCCGGACCGGTCGTCCCCCGGCAGCCTCCGAGGACATTGGTGGCGACGATGAAGAACCGGTCGGTGTCCAGGGGGCGACCGGGTCCGACCAACCCGTCCCACCAGCCCGGGGTGGGCTGGCCGGGGCCGGCCGGGCCCGCCACGTGGCTGTCGCCGGTGAGCGCGTGCTCGACGAGGACGGCGTTGTCCGCGCGGGCGTTCAACCGCCCCCAGGTCTCGTAGGCGACCCGCACCTCGGGCAGGCGCCCGCCCGTCTCCAGGTCGAGGGCACCGATCTGGCGGTACTGGAGGTGGTGCGGCGGGGCCTCCGGGCACACGCGGGGGGCCGTCGCCGGGCACGTTCGCTGGGTCGTGATGGTCACAGCGCCTCCTGGGTCGGTCCGGACCCACGGAGGGTCCGCGCTTGCCGACCCGCTCCGGGCCGGCCCGGTCATCACCCGGGGCACCCCACCGCGGAGGAGGGTTGCCGTCCAGCAAGCCGGGGCTTGGTGCTGGAACTCATGACCTGCAGGACACGATAGCGGCCGGGCGCGCCCGCGCGCATCCGGACGTCCAGCACACGGACACCCCGCCGCCGGCCGGTCGGACCTCGCGCGGAGCCGCCGACCGGCGGGACCCTGCCCCGGTGGCCGCCTGACCTCAGGCGGCGGTGCCCGGTGGCCCCGGCCGGGCCGCCGATTCGGCGGCCGCCGCGGCCCGCTCCGGGCGGACCGCGTGGTCGATCATCTGCAGGAGCAGCTGCGCCAGCCGGTATGCCGGATCACTCGCCAGGGCGCGCTCGACGGCGACTCGTGCCAGCGCGCCGTCGCCGCGCCACCAGCTGTGCGTGGCGAGCACGGTGAGCGGAGCCACCGCCCAGGCGGCCGGCAGCGCAGCGCACAGCTCCACGAGTCGCTGCTCGATGACGCGACCCCGGTCCTCATCGTCGGCGCCACCCGCAGCCGACAGGTGCCGACGCACCTGCGCCAGCAGGTCGGGGTCGACCAGCTCGAACGGAAGGTTGCCCGGCGTGAGCCAGGCGATGAGGGCGTCGCGCACCTCCACGTCGACGAGGGAGACGGCGGCGCGGGCCAGGTCGCCCGGGGGCAGGGAGGCGACGGGCACCGCGGCATCCGGCCCGGCGTCGGCGGCCACGCCGAGCACCCTGGCCCAGGCCGCGAGCGCCTGGTCGCGCCACGGCACCAGCCGCGTGGCCTCCCACGGCCGCGGCGCGACGGCCTGCAGCTGCTCGGCCTCGGCGGCGACGGCGCGCTCCAGCAGCGGCCGGGTGCCGGTGAGCCGGTCGGCCAGGCCCGCCCGGTCCAGTGCCGGCCGGACGCCACGCGCCACCATCTCCACGGCGGCGGGGACCTGCGCGGGGTCGGGGAGCCGGCTGCCGCCCGGAGGGCAGCAGCTCGGGTCGGTGCACGCCAGCGAGCGCCAGAACCCGCGGCAGACCACCAGCTGGTCCCGGACCTGGATGTCGCCGTCGACGCACTCGTCGGCGAGCGCCCCGAGCAGCTCGTGGGACTCGCCGTCGATGTCCTCGTAGCCCACCAGGGTCACGGCCGACGGATCCTCCCGGAAGAGCACGGGCAGGAGCACGTCGAGGGCCTCCTCCACCTCCCAGTCCTCCGGTAGGTCGGCCCGCTGGACCAGGCCGAGTCGCCGCTGGTGCCAGCAGACGACCACGACGCTGCGACGCGGGTGGTAGCCCAGCTGGTAGGGCAGGAAAGCCAGCAGGTCGCCCGGAGTGCGCAACCGCAGCACCTGGCTGGGGGCGCTCTCCGGACCGGAGTCGGGTGGGCGGGGTGTCCTCGGTGTCGATGTCATGCCTCGACCCTGCGGCCGCTCCGGCGGACCCCGACAGCCCTCCGGTGCGCGCCTGTGGACGGGCGGGCCGTCCCCGAGGGGCCTGTGGAGGAGGGGCCTGTGGAGGGGCTTGTGCGGTGCCGGGCACTGACTAGAGTCGGGAGCGGGAGGCACGCACTCGGCATACCGCACAGGGCAGGAGCGACGATGAGCTTCCTCGACAAGGCCAAGCAGATGTTCGGTCAGGCGCGGACCCGCGCCGGTGAGCTCGCCGACGAGCACGGCGACAAGATCGACCAGGCGATCGACAAGGGCGGCAGCTTCCTCGACGAGCGGACCAAGGGGAAGTACTCCGACACGATCAACAAGGTGAGCGACGGCGCGAAGGGCGCCGCCGACCGGATCGCCGAGGAGCGCCACCACGAGGAGCGGCCCCCGACGCCGCCGGAGCCGGCCTCACACCTCGACACGCCGGACCCGGTGGACCCTCCTGAGCCGATCGAGCCGCCGGAGCCGCTCGACCCGCGGCAGCCCTGACCGCCCGCGATCAGCCGATGACCTGACCGGGGATGGTCTGGGCGCGCCGACGCTCCCACTCGAGGAAGTCGTCGGTGTGGTGGATGAGCGCGGCGGCGATCCACGCGACCACGACCGCGTCGTCGCCGAGACCGAACAGGCCGAACAGCGCCTCGGGCATCAGGTCGACCGGGGAGATGACGTAGAGCAGGGCACCGGCGAGGAGCAGCAGCTCCCGGCCGGAGACCCCGGTGTACTCCCCCTTGATGCGGGCGCGGGCGAGGCGTGGGACGGCGGCGAGGCGCTCGGCCAGTCCGGGCGCCCCGGGACGGGTCGAGCGGCGGATGGCCTTCGCGATGGAGCGGAACATGCCCCAGCGGAGCGTGGCGGTCGCAGCCATGTGGTCTCCTGTCGTGCGGCGACGGTCATCCACGGAACGTCCAGCGGGCTCGGGGGATTCCGCGGGCCGAGGAGCCTCAGCGGGTGAGGACGTGCGTCTTCGGCGGGAACTCGTGCTTGGCGTGGTCGAGGATCCGCTTGAGCAGGTAGGTGTCCAGCCCCGCGCCGACCACGCCGCCGAGGACGGGGACGGCCTTGCCGAACCGGGCGAGCGTCTTCTTGCCCACCTGGGTCATGAGCCGGAAGCCGACGCCCTTGTTGACCGCCATGAGCACCGGCCCGGGGAGCCGCTCCACGGCGAAGTTCGCGAGTCGTCCGCCCCCGGACAGGCCCGCCTTCTTGAGCAGGTCGTCCGCGTCCGCCCCGACCAGCGCGAGCAGCACGGCCGAGCGCACCTCGGGGCGGCGGATGTCGTACCCGCGGACGCTGGCGATGGCCGCCACCGCACGCGTGGCGAGCAGGTAGAACCCGACCACGTTGGCCGGCAGGGCCACCGTCATCGTCACGAGCCCGCCCAACCCGGTGACGAACCCGCCCGCCGCGGCCAGGCGCAGGTGCTGGCTGGAGATCTTGTCGATCGCCGCGCCCGGCTCCGGGTGCTCGGCGAGCGCCGTGTCCGCGACGTGCTGCGCGGAGTCGAACCGGCCCTTGCCGTCGATGCCGACGTCGAGGAGCTTCTCGATCAGCCCGGTGGCCATCCCCGCATCGATCATCGTCTCGTCCTCGTCCCGCTCCGTGGCGTCCTGCTCGATCCGGTCGACGTGGTCCCCGGCCCGCTCGCCGTCGTCCCTGTCGAACGACCCCATCGCTGCTCCTCCTCGAGGTGCCTGACGTGCGTCCCGGCCCGCCTGTGGCGGGTCGTCCCCATCAGGTCGCCATCCTGCCAGCGGCGGCTGCCGCTCGCAGGGTCCGACGTGCCGACGCGCCCAACGTGTCGGCCCCGAGTGTCAGCATGTGGGCGTGCTCTTCGCCGACCTGGCTCAGCTGTCCGCCGAGCTGGCCGACACCGGCTCCCGACGCGCCAAGGTGACGGCCCTCGCCGGGCTGCTCACCCGCGCCACCAAGCAACCGGCCACCAGCCCACCGGACGAACTGTGGCTGGTGGTCCGCTACCTGTCCGGTTCGCTGCGGCAGCGGCGCACCGGCGTGGCCATGACCTGGTTCCGCTCGAGGTCGGAGGAGCCCGACGGGCCCACGGTGACGGTCCGCGCGGTCGACGCCTGCCTACAGGCCTGCGCCGCCGAGGCCGGGACCGGGTCGACGGAGCGGCGCCGGGCCGTCTTCGACGGCCTGCTGCACCGGTTGACCCTGCCCGAGCGGCGGCTACTGGCCGGGCTGGTCCGTGGCGAGGTGCGTCAGGGTGCGCAGGAGTCCTTGGTCATGTCGGCGGTCGCCGAGGCAGCGCAGGTGCCGCTGGCCGAGCTGCGCCGGGCGGTGACCGTGGGCGGCAGCCTCGCCGAGGTGGCCACCGCGGTGCTGCGCGACGGACCCGCGGCACTGGAACGGTTCCGGCTCACCGTGGGCCAAGCCGTCTCGCCGATGCTGGCGAGCTCGGCGAAGTCGGTGCCCGAGGCGCTGGAGCGCACCGGCCCCGCGGCGGTGGAGTGGAAGCTCGACGGGATCCGGGCGCAACTGCACAAGGACGGTGAGCGGGTGCGGGTGCTCACCCGCTCCCTGGACGACATCACCGACCGCGTCCCCGAGGTGGTGGAGCTGGTCCGCGACCTCCCGGTCGCCTCGGCGATCCTCGACGGGGAGCTCATCGCGCTGGCGCCGGACGGCCGGCCCAAGCCGTTCCAGGAGACCGCCTCGCGCACGGCGAGCCGAACCGACCCGGCCACCGGACGCCGGCAGTCACCGCTCACCACCTTCCTCTTCGACGCCCTGCACCTCGACGGGCTGGACCTCCTGGACCGGCCCGGCCACGAGCGCCGGGCCGCCCTCGAGGCCGCGCTGCCCGCCGAGCACCTCACGCCGGCTGCGACCGTGCCCGACCCGGCCGATGCCGAGGCAGTGGCCGCCGCGGAGGCGTTCCTCGCCGACGCGCTCGCCCGCGGGCACGAGGGCGTCGTCGTCAAGGCGAGGGACTCGGCATACGAGATGGGTCGGCGCGGGGCGGGCTGGGTGAAGGTCAAACCGGTGCACACCCTCGACCTGGTCGTCCTCGCGGTGGAGCGTGGCAACGGGCGACGCACCGGGTGGCTGAGCAACATCCACCTCGGCGCCCGCGACCCCGACGGGCGGTTCGGCCCGCCGGGTGGCTTCGTCATGCTCGGCAAGACGTTCAAGGGAATGACCGACGCAATGCTGCGCTGGCAGACCGAGGAGCTGCCGCAGCACGCCGCCGGGCCGACCGACGGCTACCAGGTCGCCCTGCGCCCGGAGGTGGTCTACGAGGTCGCCTTCGACGGGGTGCAACGCTCGCCGCGCTACCCGGCAGGGCTGGCGCTGCGCTTCGCCCGGGTCGTGCGCCACCGACCGGACAAGCGCCCCGAGGACGCCGACACCATCGAGGCGGTCGAGGCGCTGCGTCCCGGCTGACCGCAGCCCGGTGTGGGGCGGCCGCCGGAGGAGGAGGAAGGTGGGGCATACGGCACGCGCCGTCGGCGTTGTGCCTAGGAGTTGACCCCAACCGACCCGACCGACCGGAGGCGCCTGAGCATGTCCGTCCCGAACGACCCGAACGAGAAGCTGCAGGCCTACGCCCACCCCGAGCGCCTGGTCACCACCGACTGGCTCGCCGAGCACCTGGAGGACCCGGGCGTCGTCGTGGTGGAGTCCGACGAGGACGTGCTGCTCTACGACACCGGCCACATCCCCGGCGCCGTCAAGGTGGACTGGCACACCGACCTCAACGACCCGCTGACCCGGGACTACGTCGACGCCGAGCGCTTCGCGCAGATCCTCGGCGAGCGCGGGATCGGCCGGGACACGACCGTGGTCATCTACGGCGACAAGAGCAACTGGTGGGCTGCCTACGCGCTGTGGGTGTTCACGCTGTTCGGCCACCCCGACGCGCGGCTGCTCGACGGCGGCCGGGACAAGTGGATCGCCGAGGGGCGCGACCTCACCCGCGACGTGCCCAAGCCGGAGCCGGTCGACTACCCGGTGGTGCAGCGCGAGGACGCGCCGATCCGGGCGTTCAAGGACGACGTGCTGGCGCACCTCGGCAAGCCGCTGGTCGACGTCCGCTCCCCCGGCGAGTTCAGCGGCGAGCTGCTGCACATGCCCGACTACCCGCAGGAGGGCGCGGTCCGTGGCGGCCACATCCCCGGCGCGAAGTCGGTGCCGTGGAGCCGCGCCGCCGCCGAGGACGGCACCTTCAAGTCCCGTGACGAGCTCGAGCAGATCTACCAGCAGGAGCAGGGCCTCGCCCCCGACGACGACGTCGTCGCCTACTGCCGGATCGGCGAGCGCTCCTCACACACCTGGTTCGTCCTCACCCACCTGCTCGGCTACCCGCACGTGCGCAACTACGACGGGTCGTGGACCGAGTGGGGCAACGCCGTGCGGGTGCCGATCGAGCGCTGACACCGGCGCGCGGCGCGCCCGCACCCGGGTCGCCAGCGCGGGTGCCGCGCGAGCGAAGGTGACGCACCGGCCCACCGGAGAGACCATGGAGACGATGAGTACCGACACGACCACCCAGTCCACGACCGACCAGCTGCCGGAGGCCTTGACGGAGATCGCCGAGGACTTCACCTCCGTGTCCCAGCAGGACCGGCTGCAGCTGCTGCTCGAGTTCAGTGACGGCCTGCCCGACCTGCCCGAGCGGTATGCCGGCCACGAGGAGCAGCTCGAGCGCGTCGACGAGTGCCAGTCACCCTTGTTCCTCGTGGTGGAGGTGGACCCGGCCGAGGGCGGCGGTGCTGCCGGCGACCGGACCGTGCACCTGTTCTTCCACGCCCCGGCCGAGGCGCCCACCACCCGTGGCTTCGCCGGCATCCTGCACGAGGGCCTCGACGGCCTCACCGTCGACGAGGTGCTGGCGGTGCCCGACGACGCGCCCTTCCGGTTCGGGCTCACCGACGCCGTCTCCCCGCTGCGGATGCGCGGCATGGTGGCCATGCTGGCTCGGATCAAGCGGCAGGTGCGCCTGAAGTCGGCCGTCTGAGCGGCCGCTCAGCAGCAGTCACCGCGGGCGGTGGCGACCACGGTCGCCGCCGCCCGCGGTCGTGTGCCGTCACTGTGGTGCCCCCACCCGCTGGTATGCCGCCCCGCTGCCGTGTGCCGCTGTGTCCCCCCTGTCGAGCCTGTCGGTGGCCCGCAGTTGGATGGGGACGTGAGTGGTATCGACGAGGCGTCCCTGCACGCCCTCGTCGTCACCGGCGAGCACGCCGCCGTCGTGGGGCCGCGGCTACGGGTCGAGGTCGAGCTGGCCGAGCTCGCCGCCACCGTGCGGGCCCTGGAGGCAGAGCGCCGGCCACGGTGGGTCTGGTGGGAGGCGGCCTCCGCGGCACGTGCCCCGGTGGAGGACGGAGTGCAGCTCGCGCGCTGCTGGGACGTCGCGGAGGCCCACCGGCTGCTCGACGGGGGCTGGCGCGCTGACCCGGCCACCGCGGTCGCCGCCAGCCGCGGTGAGCCCGCCCCTCCGTCGGTGCCCGAGCGGGCCAGCCGAGCGACCCTGCTCGACCGTGGGGGCGGTGCCACGCTCTTCGACGACGCCGAGCCGGACGCGACGACGGCCGCGGAAGCCGGCCCACTCGAGTCCGTCGAGCTGCTGCTCGAGACGGCGCGCCGGCAGGTCGCGCGGCTGGACCGTGTCTCCCCGCGCGCGGTGAGCACCGCAACGTCGGAGTCGGCCGCAGCCCTGCTGGCCGTGGAGCTGCAGGTCCACGGGCTCCCGGTCGACCGGACCGCCCTGGAGGAGCTGATCACCGAGGCTGCCGGCCCGCGGCCGCGCGACCCGGCCGAGGAGCTCGCCCTCCGCCGGCAGCGCGACCAGCTCGTCCTGCGGCACGTCCCGGGCCGGGAGTCCACGGACCTGCGCAACCCCGCACAGGTGCGCGCGCTGCTCGCGGCGGTCGGCATCGAGGTCCCCGACACCCGCAAGCACCGACTCGCGCCCTACCGCCATGCCCACCCGGTGGTCGACGCCCTCCTGCGCTGGCGCAAGGCCGAGCGCATCGCCACTACCTATGGCTGGCGCTGGCTCGACGCCCACGTCGGCACCGACGACCGGCTCCGCGGTGACTGGACCGCGTGCGACGGCGCGGCCGGCCGGATGACCGCGCAGAACGGCCTGCACAACCTGCCCACTCCGCTGCGCCCGGCGGTGGCGGCCCACCCGGGACACGTGCTGGTCCGCGCCGACCTCGGCCAGGTCGAGCCGCGCGTGCTCGCCGCCGTCTCCGGCGACGAGGGGTTCGCCGCGGCGGCCGCGGCCGACGACCTCTACGCGCCGGTCGCCCGCGCCCTCGACGTCGAGCGCCCGGTGGCGAAGGTCGCGGTGCTGGCCGCGATGTACGGCCAGACGAGCGGACCGGCGGGCGAGGCACTCAAGCGGATGGAGCGCTCCTACCCGACCGCGATGGCCTACCTGCGCCGTGCCCACGAGGCCGGGGTGCGCGGGGAGGCGGTGCGCACCTTCGGTGGGCGACTGGTGCGTATGCCGGAGGGCCGGGACGGGGCGCGCGAAGCGCCCGCGTTCCGCGCGGCACGCGGCCGGTTCGCGCGCAATGCGGTCGTCCAGGGGGCGGCCGCCGAGCTGTTCAAGGCATGGGCGGCCACCGTGCGGGCCGGCCTGCGCGACCTCGACGCGCAGATCGTGCTGTGCCTGCACGACGAGTTGCTGGTGCACGCCCCGGAGGCACAGGCGCAGGCGGCCCGAGAGGTGGTCGAGTCCTCCCTGGCCGCAAGCGCCCGGCGCTGGGCCGGCAGTGAGCGGGTGCGGTTCGTGGCCGACACGAGCATGGTGCGGCGCTGGTCGGAGGCAGGTCACTGACGGCTAACGGACGGCCGGCCGCGTCATGTCCCGGTAGCGTCTGCTCGTGAGCAGCGAGCACGGCCATGAGGGCAGCGACGTCGTCCAGGACGTGACCCATGCCGCCCACGAGACCAGTGAGAGCCCGGCCGTCACCTGGGCGGCCCGTGGTGGGCTCGTGGTCAGCGGCTTGCTGCACCTGCTCATCGCCTGGATCGCGTTCCGGGTGGCCGTCGGGACCACCGACCACCAGGCCAGCCAGTCCGGCGCCCTGCAGACCATCTCCTCCACTCCGGGCGGGCAGGTCGTGCTGTGGCTGGGCGCGGTCGGCTTCCTCGCGTTCGCGGTCTGGGAGGTGGCCGACGCGATCCGCGACCGCAAGCGGCGGCGCCGGGACCGGGGTTGGGTGGACGTGGCCAAGTCCGCGGCCACCGCGGTGGTGCACCTGGCGATCGGCGTCGCGTGCCTGCGGTTCGCGCTCGGTGAGCCCTCCAACAGCAAGCACAGCAGCCAAGAGCTCAGTGCGGTGCTGATGCAGCATGCCGGCGGCCGGCTGCTGGTGGGCGCGATCGGGTTGGTGGTCGTGGGCGTGGGGCTCTACCACGGCTACAAGGGCGCCACGCGCGGCTTCCTGGACGACCTGCGCGGGGAGCCCAACCTCGCGAGCACCACGGCGGGGATCGTGGGGTACTTGGCCAAGGGGCTGGCGCTCGTGCTGGTGGGCGGGCTGTTCGTCGCCGCGGCCGTGCACCACCGGGCCCGGCAGGCCAGCGGGCTCGACGGCGCCCTACGCGACCTGCAGCAGCAGCCGTACGGCGTCGTGCTGCTCGGGGCGGTCGCGGCGGGGCTCGCCGCCTACGGGCTCTACACCCTCAGCACGCTCCACCGTCGCGTCTGACCTCGTCGTCCAGCTCGATCGGACGCGGGTTGCGAGAGATCGTCACTGGTCCTCGTCGGGCTGGCCCGGCTCGGGACCGCTGCCGTCGCCGGGGTCGTCGGGGTCGGGGGTCGCCGCGTCCTGCTCGCCGTGCGACTGCAGGAACGCCTCGAACTGCGCGCCGATCTCGTCGGCGCTCGGGAGGTCGCTGACGTCCGTGGCGAGCAGGCTGCGCCGCCGCTTGCCCTCCATGAAGGTGTCGTACTGCCGTTCCAGGCCCTTGACGACCTCGGCCGCCTCCTCGGAGTCGGCGACCTCGGCCGCGATCTCCGCCCGGTTGAGCCCGGCGGTGGCGGCCAGCTCGTCGATCGGCAGGTGCAGGCCGGTGGCGCCGCTCACGGCCTCGAGGGCCACGACGGCGGCGTCGGCGAACTCCGACTGGGTCAGGTAGTGCGGCACGTGCACCGCGAACCCCATCGCGTCGCGGCCGGCCTCCCCGAGCCGCAGCTCGAGCAGCGCCGCGACGCTGGCCGGCACCTGCACGCTGCCGAACACCGTGTCGTGCTCGGCGATCAGCCGAGCGTCCGTCGCGTGCGGGGTGACGCCGAGCGGCCGGGTGTGCGGCACGGCCATCGGTATGCCGTGCAGGTGGACGGTGAGCTGCACGTCGAGCAGCCGGATGAGCTGCTGGACGGCCTCCACGAAGCGCTCCCACTGGTAGTCCGGCTCGGGGCCGGTCAGCAGCAGGAACGGCGTGCCGTCCGCGTCCAGCACGCGGTGCAGCAGCAGCGCCGGGTCGTCATAGCTGGTCCACCGGTCCTTCTCGAAGGTCATGACCGGCCGCCGGCCGCGGTAGTCGAGCAGCTGGTCGATGTCGAAGGAGGCCAGCACCCGGTGCTCCATCGTCTCGAGGAGGTGGTTGCTGGCCAGCGCACCGGCCTGGCCGGCGTCGATGAAGCCGCCGAGCGCGACCAGCAGGACCGACGCGTGCAGGTCGGCCGGGTCGCAGTCCGTCTCCAACCGGTAGAGGTCGGCGGGGTCGAGCACGAGGTCCTCCTCATCGAAGCGGTCGACGCTGTCGACGCCATGGGCGTCCCGTCGGGCGGGGTTGTCCGTTCCAACACCTACCGTGGCACAGGGATTCCTCCGCG
>NZ_DASSTI010000182.1:0-17159 GCF_035708005.1 Segeticoccus sp.
GCCATCAACGGACTGATCGAGCTCCACCGCCGCATCGCCCGAGGCTTCCGCAACCGCGCCAACTACCGACTACGCATGCTCCTGATCGCCGGCGGCCTCATCCTGCCCGAGCAGTGAGCCCCACCGCAGGTACGAAGAGCCCGATAACCCGCGCCCGGCTCTGATGAATGGGAAGTATGCTCCCCGGTCTGTCCGCCCGTCAAGGCTCAAACGTAAACTCACGAAAGGCCGCGCCTGTCGACGCGGGAGGGGCTACGCTTGCTTTCGACTGCGGCCCAGCGGGGGGTGGCACGGTGGGCCACCGAGGCCGCGTTGCGCGAAGAGCTGGACCCAGTTCCTTTCGACCGTAGAGATCGCGTCGGCCCTGGTGCGCACCTCCGGCACTAGCTTGGCCGCCTGCTCGAAGGCGCCATGTCAGACGAGCGGTCAGTTCGATGACAGCCGTGTGCCCGTGGCCTTTGATCCCTGGCGGTCAGGCACGTGGTCCCTGCCGACTACAGACGCCGTTACCTGGCGGTCGGCCTCCGCAAACTGACCGTGGTCGGGGTACCCGGATTCGAACCGGGGGCCTCTGCTTCCCAAAAGCAGCGCGCTACCAAACTGCGCCACACCCCGTTGCTGAGCCGACGTTGGCGACATAATACCAACGCGCTGACCTGCTGCGTCCTGCCCTCCACTCTAGGTAAGATTCGAACCGGCGGCCTTCCGCTCCCAAAGCGGACGCGCTACCAAGCTGCGCCATACCCCGTCCCCACGCCCGGAACCGCCGCCGGTCCTCCGGCACGACGCACGGCCGACGACCGGCGCGACGGGGAGGTGATTTCGGTTCCCGTGGGAGCGGGCACTAGGCTAACGGCTCGCACCGCCGTCTCGGACGGCGGTGCCCGCGGGTGTAGCTCAATGGTAGAGCCCCAGTCTTCCAAACTGGCTACGCGAGTTCGATTCTCGTCACCCGCTCCACCGTGTCCGTCCCGGCAGCGCCGCCCGCGCCGGGCGCCCCCGGAAGCCAGCATTCACCGGGAATGCGCAGGAAGTCCGTTGCCTCTCCCTTTGCCGTCCCCCGCCAGGACCTGCCAAGGTGGGAGACGTCCCGTCGGCTGCGGCCGGCACCACAGAAAGGAGAGATCCTGCGATGGGTTTCATGGACGACATGAAGGACAAGGCCCAGGACGCCACCGACGAGCACGGTGAGCAGATCGGGCAGGGCATCGACAAGGCCGGCAACATGGCCGACGAGAAGACCGGAGGCAAGTACGGCGACCAGATCGACTCCGGAGGCGAGAAGCTGAAGGACGGTCTCGACGGGCTCGACGGCCAGAACGACGACATCGGGGGCGGCGGCGGGGGCAACGCCGGTGGCGGGGAGAACGCCGGCGGCGACAACGCCAACAACTGAGTTCACGCGGACGGGCCCGGGAGCTGCTCCCGGGCCCGTTTGCCTGTCCTGACGTCCTGTGTCGGGCGCTCAGGTGCGCCAGACCATGACCACCGCCCGGTCGTCCATCTCCCCGGCGACCGCCGCGCCGCAGATCCGCTCGGCGGCACCCGAGAAGCCCTGGCCGAGGTACCGCTCGGCGACGCCCAGCATCCCGTCGATGCCCACGTCGAGGTCGCGGTCGCGCCGTTCGATGACCCCGTCGGTGTAGATCAGCAGGGCGTCCCCGGGCTCCAGGCAGCCCTGCTGCCTCGGGAACTGCGCGTCCGGGATGACGCCCAGCAGCGGGCCGTGCTGGGCCCGCAGCACCTTCCACAGCCCCGAGCCGGCGTGGTACTGCACGGCCGGGGGGTGGCCGGCGCTCGACACCGCGAACTGTCCGCTGTCCAGGTCGAAGGTGACGTGGATCGCGGTGGCGAAGCCCTCCTGCCAGTCCTGGCGCAGCAGGTAGGCGTTGGCGGCGGGCAGGAACTCGGGCGGTTGCATGGCCCCGAGCAGTCCGCCGAAGGCACCGGACAGCAGCAGGGACCGGGTGCCGGCGCCGACCCCCTTGCCCGAGACGTCGAACAACCCGATCTCCAGGCGGTCGGCGTCCTCGGTGCGGGTCCGGTCCGCGACGACGAAGTCTCCGGAGAACGCCTCACCGTGCGCGGAGTAGAGCGCGCTCTCCGCGTGCCAGGACGCCGGGAGCGGGGGCAGCTCGCCGTGCACGCGCAGCCGGTCACGCAGGTCGACCAGCATGGTCTCCCCCAGGCCGCCCTGGACACCGAGTCGGGCGCGGCTGCGGGCCACCGACACCATCATCGCGACGACGACCACGAACCCGATGGCGGTGCCGGGCAGGTTCGGCTTGGTGATGCCCGTGGTGAGCACGATGACGGCGCTGATGGTGAAGCAGATGAACACCACCGCCAGCACCAGCCGCATCTCCGCAGCCGACAGGAACAGACCGGCGGCGACGGCGAGCGGCACGAAGACCGACCAGGGCACCCAGGTCGGTGCCAGCACGATCCCCCACGAGGCCAGGCCGGCGAGGACAATGAGCACTGCCGCGAGCGGCACTCGGCTGAGCGCGCGCATGCGGGCACTGCGCGTCACGGCTGCGGGCTGCCGCTGACGCGCGAGCACCTCAGCGTGACTCGCCATGCCGCTGAGGGTAGTGACGAAACAGCCACGTGAGCTCCGTCTTTACCGAGTTCTTAACTCGGGTGTCGGGTGCCTCATGCATGCGGTTCCGGCGGAAGGGTCCCGTCCTCCTCGTAGCGGGCGATCATCGCCAGCCGGCGCGCGTGCCGCTCCTCGTCGCTGAACGGCGTGGCCAGGAAGACGTCGACGATCTCGAGGGCCTCCGCGGTGCTGGTCACCCGGGCGCCGATCGAGACCACCCGGGCGTCGTTGTGCTGGCGGGCGAGCTCGGCCAGCTCGGTGGTGCCGCACAGCGCCGCGCGGATCCCCCGCACCTTGTTGGCCGCGATCTGCTCGCCGTTGCCGGACCCGCCCAGGACGATGCCCAGCGACCCCTCGTCGGCGGCGACCCCCTCGGCCGCCCGCAGCACGGCCACCGGGTAGTCGTCCTGGGCGTCGTAGCGGTGCGGGCCGTGGTCGACGACCTCGTGCCCCTCCTCCCGCAGGTGCCGAACCAGCTCGACCTGCAGTTCGTATGCCGCGTGGTCGCCTCCGATGTGGACGCGCATGGGTGGGGATTCCTTTGCTGGAGAACGGATCGGGGTGGAGCTGCTCGGGGCCGGGACCGGCGGTCAGCTGAAGTCGGGGCCCTTCTCGCGGCTGCGCTTCAGCTCGTAGAAGCCGGGGGTGCCGGCGACGAGGAGGCAGCCGTCCCAGAGCCGGCCGGCCTGCTCCCCCTTCGGGGCCGGCGTGACGACCGGGCCGAAGAACGCGACGCCCTCCACGGCGATCACCGGCGTGCCGACGTCGTTGCCGACCAGGTCGATCGCCCGCTGGTGGCTGGCGCGCAGCTGCTCGTCGACCTCGTCGGAGTCGGCGAACCGGGCGAGCTCGGCCGGCAGCCCGACCTCGGCGAGCGCCTCCTTGATGACGGTCGGGCGGTCGTCCATCTCCTGCAGGTGGATCCGGGTCCCCATCGCGTCATAGAGGGGCTTGATCACCTGGTCACCGTGCTCGCGGGACGCGGCCACGATGACCCGCACCGGGCCCCAGGAGCGGTCCATGAGGTCGCGGTAGTCGTCGGGCAGCTCCCGGCCCTCGTTGAGCACGGACAGGCTCATCACCGACCAGGTCACCCGCACGTCGCGGACCTGCTCGACCTGCATCAGCCAGCGCGAGGTCATCCACGCCCACGGGCACGCCGGGTCGAACCACATCTCCACCGGGGTGGCACCGGAGGCACCGGTCGGGCCGGTATCCGATGCGGTCGTCTCGGTTGTCTGGTCGCTGCTCTGTCGGGTCTCGCTCACCCGACCATCCTGCCAGCCACCCCGTGCGAGGATGGCGAGCGACCCTGTCCCCTGCCCCACAGGAGATCTGCCGTGCCCGGCAAGAACCTCACCCGCGCCGAAGCCCGCGAACGCGCCGACCTGCTCACCGTGGACTCCTACGAGGTGGCCCTCGACCTCACGACGGGGCCGACGACCTTCCGGACGACCACGACCGTCCGGTTCGCGGCCGCCGAGGAGGGCGCGGAGAGCTTCCTCGACCTGCTCGCCGACTCGGTGCGCTCCATCACCCTCAACGGCGAGGCGCTGGACCCGGCGACCCACTTCGACGGTGCCCGCGTGCGGCTGCCGGGGCTGCGCCCCCGCAATGAGGTGACCGTGGACGCCGACGGCAGCTACATGAACACCGGTGAGGGCCTGCACCGCTTCGTCGACCCGGCCGACGACGAGGTCTACCTCTACACCCAGTTCGAGGTGGCCGACAGCCGGCGCATGTTCGCCGTGTTCGAGCAACCCGACCTCAAGGCGACGTTCGCCTTCACCATCACGGCCCCGGCGCACTGGCAGGTCGTGTCCAACCAGCCCACCCCGGAACCGCAGCCGGCGGGCGAGGGCGACCAGGGGAAGGGACCGGTGCCGACGGCCACCTGGCGGTTCGCCGCCACGCCGCGCATCTCGTCATACATCACGGCGCTCATCGCGGGGCCGTATGACGTGGTGCGCGACGAGGTGACCACCCGCAAGGGCGTGGTGCCGATGGGGCTGTTCTGCCGGCGGTCACTGACGCCGTACCTGGACGCGGAGAACGTCTTCGACTGCACCAAGCGCGGATTCGCCTTCTTCGAGAAGGAGTTCGACGTCGAGTACCCCTTCGAGAAGTACGACCAGCTGTTCACGCCGGAGTACAACATGGGCGCGATGGAGAACGCGGGCGCGGTGACGTTCAACGAGATCTACGTCTTCCGCGCCAAGGTCCCCGACGCCCTCGTGGAGCGGCGCGCCCTGACCATCCTGCACGAGCTGGCGCACATGTGGTTCGGCAACCTCGTGACGATGCAGTGGTGGAACGACCTGTGGCTCAACGAGTCGTTCGCCGAGTGGGCCTCGACCACCGCCCAGGCCGAGGCGACCCAGTGGGAGTCGGCGTGGACGACGTTCGGCACCTCCGAGAAGGCGTGGGCCTACAACCAGGACCAGCTGTCCTCGACCCACCCGATCGTCGCGGACATCCGCGACCTCGAGGACGTCGAGGTGAACTTCGACGGGATCACCTACGCCAAGGGCGCCTCGGTGCTCAAGCAGCTGGTCGCCTACGTCGGGCGGGAGCCGTTCGTGGCCGGGCTGCGCGCCTACTTCGCCCAGCACGCCTGGGGCAACACCACCCTCGCTGACCTGCTCGAGGAGCTGGAGCGGACCTCCGGGCGGGACCTGGCGACCTGGTCCAAGCTCTGGCTCGAGACGGCCGGGGTGAACACGCTGACCCCCGAGGTGGAGGTGGACGACGCCGGCCGGCTGGCCTCCGTGGCGATCCTGCAGTCGGCGGCCGAGGAGCAGCCGACGCTGCGGCCGCACCGGCTCGCCGTGGGCCTCTACCGGCTCGAGGGAGAGCAGCTGGTCCGCACCAAGCGGGTCGAGCTCGACGTCGACGGCGAGCGCACCGAGGTGCGTGAGCTGGTCGGCGAGCCGCAGCCCGACCTGCTGCTCGTCAACGATGACGACCTGGCCTACGGCAAGATCCGCCTCGACCCGCGCTCGACAGCCACAGCGGTCGCGCACCCGCGGGCGTTCACCGACAGCCTGCCGCGGGCGCTGGTGCTCGGGGCTGCCTGGGACATGACCCGGGACGCGGAGATGTCGGCCCGCGACTTCCTCGAGCTGGCGCTCAACTCGCTGCCCGGGGAGACGGACTCCACGCTGGTCCGCACCCTGCTGGGCCAGGTGAACCTGGCGGTGCGGTCCTACGTCGCGCCCCAGCACCGGCAGGCGGCCGAGGCCGAGCTGACCGCTCGGCTGCGTGACCTCCTGGTGCAGGCGACGCCGGGCAGTGACGCCCAGCTGCAGCTGATGACCGCCTTCGCGGGGCACGCCGCCAGCGAGCAGGACGTGGCGTGGGTGCGTGGTCTGTACGACGGCAGCGAGCAGCTGCCCGGCCTGGCGGTCGACACCGAGATGCGCTGGACGCTGCTGACCTGCCTGGCGGCGGCCGGCGCCGCCGACGAGGCGGAGATCCAGGCCGAGCACGACCGCGACCGCACCGCGACCGGTGCCGAGCGGGCGGCGCGGGCCCGGGCGGCCCGGCCGACCCACGAGGCCAAGGACGAGGCGTGGCGGCTCGCGGTCGAGCAGTCCGATCTGGCCAACCAGACGATCGAGGCGCTGGCGCTCGGCTGGGGCCGGGCGCACGACCCCGAGGCGCTGCTGCGGCCGTTCGTCCAGCGCTACCACGAGGCGCTCACCGGCGTGTGGGACTCGCGGACCCACGCGATCGCCGAGTCGATCGCGGTCGGGTTCTACCCGCGGTCGCTGGCGAGCGCCGAGCTGCGCGACGCCTCCCAGTCGTGGCTGGACGCCCACCCGGACGCTCCCGCCGGGCTGCGCCGGACCGTCGCCGAGAACCGGGACGGGATCAGCCGGGCGCTCGCCTGCCAGGCCAGGGACGCCGACCGCCCCGCCTGACCGGACCACCCCGGCCCGGACAGCTGGTCAGCTCGTCAACGGGTGGCGACGGTCCCGGCGAGCCGCCTGGCCCAGCGCGAGACCATCAGGTCCTCGAGGGTCACGAGCCGGCCGTCCGGCCCGGTGAGGGGCAGTCGCCAGTTCGGGTACTCATCCGACGTGCCCGGCTGGTTGATCGCCACCTTGTCCCCGGCCAGGTCGGCGACGGCCACGCCCAGCAGCAGGCTGGGCGTCCAGGTGAGGAAGCGGTGCAGCGCGCGGATCTGCTCCGGGACGCCGGCCCCCTCCTCGAGCAGCCCCCGCTCGCGGAGCAGGTCGAGCACCTGCTGGCGCCCCGCCTCGTCCTCGGCGCGTTCCTCCTCGAGGGATCGGGTGAGCAGCCCGAGCCGGTGCCGCAGGTCGACGTGGCTGCCCTCGAGGTAGCCGGCCGACGGCGGCAGGTCGTGCGTCGTGACGGTCGCCAGGCACAGCTCGCGGTAGGACTCCGCCGGCAGCGGCTCCCCGTCCTCGTCCCGCTCGAACCACAGGATCGAGGTGCCGAGGATGCCCCGCTCACGCAGGTAGTCGCGCACCCACGCCTCGACCGTGCCGAGGTCCTCGCCGATGACCACCGCTCCGGCGCGGTGGGCCTCCAGCGCGAGGATCCCGACGAGCGCCTCGTGGTCGAGCCGCACATAGGTGCCCCGGTCGGGCCCCATCCCCTCCGGCACCCACCACAGCCGGAACAGCCCGATGATGTGGTCGACCCGCAGGCCGCCAGCGCTGCGCAGCACGGTCCGCAGCATGTCCCGGAACGGCAGGTAGCCCTGCTCGGCGAGCTGGTCCGGCCGCCACGGCGGCTGGCTCCAGTCCTGCCCGATCTGGTTGTACTGGTCCGGCGGCGCTCCCACGGTCACCCCGCGCGCGAGGGCGTCGCCGAGCGCCCAGGCGTCCGCGCCCCGCGGGTGCACCCCGACGGCCAGGTCGTGCACCACGCCGATCGGCATGCCGGCGTCGCACAGCGCCCGGTGCACGGCGGCGAGCTGCTCCTGGACCACCCACTGCAGCCACGAGTGGAAACGCACCCGGTGGGCATGCTCCTCCCGGAACCGTTGCACCGCCTCGCTGTTGGGGTCGTGCAGCTCGGCGGGCCAGTCGGTCCAGGGCAGCCCGTGGACCTCGGCGAGCGCGCACCACGTCGCGAAGTCGACCAGCCCGCGCCCCTCCCGCTCGCAGAAGTCGGTGAAGGCCCGCTCCCGGCGGGGTGAACGCGGCTGGGCAAACACCAGCTGCAGCGCCGCCCGCTTCGCGGCCCAGGACGCGTCCCGGTCCAGTACGTCGCTGCCGTTCAGGGCCCGCGCGTCGTCGCCGTGCCACTCGAGCAGCTGCCGCTCGGCGGCCGACAGGTAGGCCACCTCCGGCACGTCCTCCACCCGGATGTAGAGCGGGTTCGCGAACCGCCGGGTCGTCGGCAGGTAGGGCGAGGGCTCCATCGGTGGCACCGGCTCGGCGGCGTGCATCGGGTTGACCAGCACGAAGCCGGCCCCCAGCTCGCCGGCGCCCCAGGCACCGAGGTCGCCGAGGTCACCCAGGTCGCCGATCCCCCACGAGTGCTCCGAGCGCACGGCATACAGCTGCGTCATCAACCCCCAGACCTGCCCGGTATGCCGACCCGCCGGTTCCGCGCCTCCCTCACCCGGCCGGGTGGTCGCCCTGCGACCGCGGGCCTCCTGCGCGGACCTGACCGGGCCCGCAGAGCCGACCGACCGCGCGGCCGGGACCGTGGCCGGCGGCTCCAGCCGCGCGGGGGTGACGACGAGCGGCATACCACTGGTGCGGCCGCCGATGGTGACCTCCAACCGGTGCCAGCCGACCGGCAGGTCACCGGGGACCGCCAGGGTGGCCTCGCCGACCTTCTGCCCATCGACGGTGCGCGGGTCGACCCAGTGGTCGACCTGGTGGACCGGTCGGGTGCCGCCGTCCTCGAGCCGGAGCAGCATCTCGTCGATGGGGGTGCCGTGGGGCAGGTGCACCGGCACCCAGGGAGTCTCTTCCTCGCGGCAGACCAGCACCGGGGGGAGGGTCCGGCGCCAGGGGGCGTCGCGGTGGTCAGCGAGGGCCGCCTCGACCTCGAGGGGCGTACCGGCGGACACGCCGAGGGCGGCGAGCACCGCAACGACGGTCTCCTCACCGACGGTCACGTACCGGCCGTGCCAGTCCCAGTACTCGGTGGCCACGCCATGGGCGTGGGCGAGCTCCACGAGCTGCGGGGAGAGGGCGGAAGTCGACACGGCGGTCCTCGGCAGGGTGGGGAGTCTGGTGCTACCGGGGCGAGTGTTTCACGTCACGGCGCGTGCGCCACGGACCGGCGCCTCGTCGAGCGGGCCCTCGGCTTCCCGCACAATGGCAGCCATGCACCATCCCGACCTGCACGTCCCGACGGCGGTGGACTGGGAGAGCGTCGGACAGTTCTTCCTCGGCGCCCCGCTGGTGATCGTCTGCATCATCATCGGCGCCCTCGTGCTGCGCTGGCTCATCCACCGCGCGATCGACCGACTGGTCCAGACCACCACCGCCCGGACCCGCACCGAGGAGCGGGAGACCGGCGACACCGGCGGTGTCCGAGCGCGGGCGACCGCCGCGGTCGCCCGCGCCACCCGGCACGCGCGAGAGCGGCAGCGGCAGCGCATGGCCACGATGGGTTCGGTCCTCAAGAGCGTGACCACCCTGGTCCTCGGCCTGCTCGCCCTGCTGACGATCATGGCCGAGGTCGGCATCCCCCTCGCGCCGCTGCTGGCCTCGGCCGGCGTCGGGGGTGTCGCCCTGGGCTTCGGCGCCCAGAGCCTGGTCAAGGACTTCCTGTCCGGGATCTTCATGATCGTCGAGGACCAGTACGGCGTCGGCGACGTCGTCGACACCGGCGACGTGCTCGGCACGGTCGAGGAGGTCAGCCTGCGGGTCACCCGGGTGCGCGACTTCACCGGGGTCATCTGGTACATCCGCAACGGCGAGATCCTGCGCATCGCCAACCACTCGCAGGGCTGGTCGACCGCCATCGTGGACGTCCCGGTCGCCGCGACCGCGGACGTCGACAAGGTGCTCGAGCTCATTGCCACCTCGGTCGAGGAGCTCAACGACAGCGGCGAGCTGAAGGACCAGCTGCTCGAGGCGCCGGTGGTCGCCGGCGTGCAGTCGGTCTCCCCCGGCGTGGTGACGATCCGCGTCACGGCCAAGTGCGCGCCGGTCGAGAACTACGGCGCGCAGCGGGCGATCCTCGCCCACATCAAGACCGACCTCGACCGCGCCGGCGTGCGCCAGCCGGTGCCGATGGTGCCGTTCGGCGGCGCCCCGGCGACCACCTGAGCCGGTGACTTCTCCGGCGCCCGCCGTCGCCCGGCGCACCCGCTTGGTGGGCGACAGTGGCCGGCGGCGCCCCGACCGCCGGAGGGGCGGCATACCGGTTGTGCGGGCGACTTGGACAATGGACCGGTGACGGGCAGGACGTTCTATGACGAGGTCGGCGGCCACGAGACGTTCGTGACGCTGGTGAAGGAGTTCTACCGCGGCGTGGCCGGTGATCCCGAGCTGCGGGCGCTCTACCCGGAGGAGGACCTCGGGCCGGCCGAGGTGCGGCTGCGGATGTTCCTCGAGCAGTACTGGGGTGGGCCGACGACCTACTCCGAGCAACGCGGGCACCCGCGGCTGCGGATGCGGCACGTGCCGTTCAAGGTCACGCCGAGCCAGCGCGACCGGTGGCTGAAGCACATGATGGCCGCCGTCGACACCCTCGATCTGCCGCCCGCGAACGACCTGCTGATCCGCGACTACTTCACCCGGGCCGCCCACTCGCTGGTGAACTCCTTCGACGAGTAGGGCCGTCGCCGGCCCGCGCGCCCGAGCACTTCTCACGCCACCGCGGCGGATGCCGCCCGCACCCCCCACCGACCCCGCCGGCGATTTCACTCCCGCCGGGTGAGCGGGGAGGATGTGTCGGTGACCGACCTGATGGCCAGCACGAACCTCGTCCACTCCCCCGACGCCGCCGATGCCCCGTGGTGGCGGCACGCGGTGATCTACCAGATCTACCCGCGGTCCTGGGCCGACAGCGACGGTGACGGCATCGGCGACCTGCCGGGGATCACCGGCCGGCTGCCCTACCTGCGCGACCTGGGGGTCGACGCGATCTGGCTGTCCCCGTTCTACGTCTCGCCGCAGGCGGATGCCGGCTACGACGTGGCCAACTACCGCGACATCGACCCGATCTTCGGTGAGCTGTCTGACGCCGAGGAGCTCATCCGCGTCGCCCACGACCTGGGGCTGCGGGTCATCGTCGACCTCGTGCCGAACCACACCTCCGACGAGCACCCGTGGTTCCGGGCGGCCCTCGCGACCGGCCCGGCCAGTTCAGCGGCGACGTACCAGGAGCCGGGAGAAGACACTGCGCGCGCCCGCTACCTCTTCCGGGACGGCCGGGGCGAACGCGGTGAGCTGCCGCCGAACAACTGGACCAGCGTCTTCGGCGGGTCGGCATGGGAGCCGGTGCGCGACGGCCGGACCGGGGCGAGCGGCAAGCAGCAGTGGTACCTGCACCTGTTCGACCGCAAGCAGCCCGACCTCGACTGGCAGAACCCGCAGGTCCACCGCGAGTTCTGCGACATCCTGCGCTTCTGGCTGCACCGGGGCGCGGACGGATTCCGGGTCGACGTGGCCCACGGCCTGGTCAAGGCCGACGGGCTGCCGGACTGGACCGGCGACCAGCACATGCTCGGTGACCTCGACGGCTCCGCCCACCCGGGGCCGACGGTCCACTCGCCCGCCCCGATGTGGGACCAGGACGGCGTGCACGAGATCTACCGCGAGTGGCGCAAGGTCCTCGACGAGTACGCCGTGCCCGGCGAGGACCGCGACCGGATCCTGTGCGCCGAGGCGTGGGTGGACGACCCGGAGCGCGCCGCCCGCTACGTGCGGCCGGACGAGATGCACCAGGCGTTCAACTTCGACTTCCTGCAGTCCCCGTGGCGCGCGGAGGACCTGCGCAGCATCATCGAGGAGTCGCTCGTGGCCAACGACGAGGTCGGCGCGCCCACCACGTGGGTGCTGTCCAACCACGACGTCGTGCGTCACGCCTCGCGGCTCGGCCTGCCGGTGGGCACCCCCCGCCCCAACGGGATCGGCATCGGCGACCCCCAGCCCGACGCGGACCTCGGCCTGCGCCGGGCCCGCGCCGCGACGACGCTGATGCTGGCCCTGCCCGGCGGCGCGTACCTCTACCAGGGCGAGGAGCTCGGGCTGCCGGACAACCTCGCCATCCCCGACGAGCTGCGCCAGGACCCGACCTGGGAGCGCTCGGGCCACACCGAGCGCGGTCGGGACGGCGCCCGGGTGCCGATGCCCTGGGAAGGCGACGAGCCGGCATACGGCTTCGGTCCGTCGGCGCGCACCTGGCTGCCCCAGCCGGAGGGTTACGGCGCGCTCGCCGTCGACCGCCAGACCGGTATGCCGGGCTCGACCCTGGAGCTGTACCGCACCTTGCTGCGCCTGCGCCGGGAGCTGACGCTCGGGCGCGGGTCGCTCGCGTGGCTGGAGGGCTTCGGCGAGGACGTGGTCGCGTACAGCAACGAGGGCACTGGTGGGTCGGCGCAGCGGATCGCGGTGGTCCTCAACCTGGGCGACGAGCCGGTGGCGCTACCGGACGGCGCTGAGGTGCTGGTGGCCAGTGGCGACCTCGAGCCGGGGGGATCCCTGCCCACGGACACGGCGGCGTGGGTCCGCCTGTGACCAGAGCGCATTCCGCTCGCCGCTGTTGACCTCAAGCGCACTTCACCTGGTCCGGTCGGTCGGGTGACGACCAGAACCCCTCCCACCCCGTCGCCGGGTAGCGTTGCCCCCGTGCCGCCCGCCGACCGCGCCCGCAGCGAGCGGCGCCTCGTCGGCGGCCCGATGAGCCGGCCGTTCCGGCTGGTCACCGTCTGCATGCTGGCGCTGGTGACGATCATCGCGTTCGAGGCGATGGCCATCTCCACGGCGATGCCGGTGGTCGCGCGGGACCTGGCAGCGGTGCGGTCCTACGGCCTGGCGTTCTCGTTCTTCCTGACCGCCGAGCTGCTCGGGATCGTCCTGGCCGGCACGTGGTCGGACCGCGGGGGCCCGTTGCGACCCCTGCTGACCGGCACGACGCTGCTGGCCGCCGGCTCGGCGCTGGCAGGGCTGGCCTGGGCCTTCCCCGTGCTGCTCCTCGGCCGGATCGTCGCCGGAACCGGCGCCGGGCTGAATGTCGTCGCGCTCTACGTCGTGATCGGCCACGCCTACCCGGACGCGCTGCGGCCACGGGTGTTCAGCTGGGTCTCGGCAGCGTGGGTGCTGCCCGCCCTCGTGGGGCCACCCATCTCGGGGTGGATCACGCACATGTTCTCGTGGCGGTGGGTGTTCCTGGTCGTGCTGGCGCCGATCGCGGTGACCTTCACGCTCGTGGTGCGCCAGCGCGGACAGTTCCAGCGCGGCGAGCGACCCGAGTCGGTGACGGCCGGGGCGGACGCCCCCGTGCCGAGCGGCTCACCGTCCGGTCCACCACGCCGCGGCGGTCGGGCCGCCCGCACCGTCTGGCTCGGCGTGCTGGTCGCCGTCTGTGCCGGCGTGGTGCAGTGGGGCGCCGACCAGCTGGTGCCGCTGCGGCTCGGCCCGGTCGTCGCGGTGGCGATCGGGCTGGTCGGCATGGCGGTGGCCGCCCCACGACTGGTCACCCCCGGCGCGGTGCGGATGGCGCGCGGGCTCCCCTCGGTCATGTCGAGCCGGTTCCTGCTGACCGCGTCGTTCAACGGGGCGATGACGTTCGTGCCGCTCATGCTGGTCGCCGAACGCGACCTGAGCCTGACCGTCGCCGGCGTCATGCTCACCCTCGGCTCCCTGGGCTGGTCGGCGGGAGCGTTCCTGCAGGGGCGGGACGCCCTGCACGGCCGCCGCTCCGAGCTCGTCGCCGCCGGCGGGGCGTTCCTCGCTGCCGGCATCCTGCTGCTCGCCGCCATCGCCGAATTCGGCTGGCACACCTACCTTGTCCCGGTCGCGGCCACCCTCACCGGTGTCGGCATGGGCATGGCGATGTCGGCCGTCTCGGTCCTCGCCCTGGCCCTCAGCACGCGCCAGGACCGGGGCCGCGCGTCCTCCTCGCTCAACCTCGCGGACGTGCTCGGCAGCGTGATCGGCCTGTCCCTGTCCGGCGCGGTGTTCGCCGCCCTGCACCACCAGCACGGCTCGGACGCACCCGTCTTCGCCCTCATGTGGGCGCTGCTCGCGGTCCTGGCCGCGGGCGTCGTGATCGGCGGTCAGCGCACGAGGACGTGACCGGCCGGTGTGGTGAGCCGGGTCCACCGGCCGTGGGCGAACACCTGCACGTCACCTCCGCGCAGGAACCCCAGGCTGTATGCCGCGAAGGCGCCTCCCGCGGGCACCGGCGGCACCGTGCCGGTCGCCCGCCCCCAGACCGCCTGCCGCAGTGCGGTGACGGCGGGTCCGCCGGCACCGCCGTCCGGGGTGCCCCGGGCGACCTCGGCGATGCCGTCGCGCGCCGCCTGCTCGAGGTCGGCCGCGGCGACGGTGCCCACCGGCTCCCACCCGCCGCGCGGCGGCGCGAGGGCGGCCCAGCCGGCGCGCACGGTCGTCGGGGGGACGGCGAGCCGCTGCTGTTCGTCCTCGCCGCGGCGGGCCAGGCGGTCGGAGACGCTGCGCAGGGAGACGACGGCGTCGCAATCCACCGGCTCGGCCAGGGGCATCGCGCGCATGCCGATCACGGCTCCCTCCCCCATCAGCCCGCGGCCGGGGAGCACGCCGACGTAGGCGGCGAGGGTCAGGCCGACGGCCTGCAGCCGCACCGCCCCGTCCTCGTCCAGCGAGCGCGCCCGGCCCACGAACGTGGACAGGTCCGCGCGGAAGCGCGGGTCGGGGAAGCGCAGGACGACCTGGTCGGCCATGGCGCTCAGCGACCGCCCTTCGTGCGCCAGCGGAAGGCGACGGGCTCGGCATACTGCTTGTCCAGCACGGCGCGCTCGTCGGGGCGGAGACGGCGCGGGCTGGCGGTGGTGAAGTCGTAGGCGACCAGCGTGGTCTCGGCGCGGGCGTAGAGCCGGCTGCTGGGGTCGGCGGTGTCGCGGACCTCGTAGGCGAGGTCGAAGCTGGCGCCGGAGATCTTGGTGGCCCACATGGCGACGACGACGGGCGCACGGCGGAAGTCCAGGGGCGCGAGGTACTCGATCTCGTGCCGGGCGACCAGGACGCCCTCGTTGAGCATGGTGCGGTCCCGGCCGAACCAGTCCTCGAACCCGATGACGCGGGCGTCCTCGAGGAGGCGGACGAACTGGACGTTGTTGACGTGGCCGTAGGCGTCCATGTCCGACCAGCGCAGGGGGACGTCGACGTGGTAGGGGCTCGTCTCTCCGGGCGTCGCTGGGCTGCTCGTCATGGCCGCCATCATCGCAGGGCGCCGGGCCGGAACGCGGGGCGGAGGTCGCGGGGCGGATATCGTCGGCCGGGTGACGACCAACGACGAGGGCGCCGGCAACGGGGCGCCGCTGGCCGACCCGCTGGAGGACCTGCTGGACGTGCTGGACCTGCGGGCGGTGGGCTCGACCCGGATCAGCGTCGACGCGTTCGAGGGCGCGGACGGCGCCGCGGACTTCGCCGAGCTCGGCGCGTCGGAGGCCGACGTCTTCGTCGGGCGCAGCCAGCCGCAGCCGCACGGGCGGGCCTTCGGCGGGCAGGTGCTCGCGCAGTCGATCATCGCGGCCGGGCGCACGGTCACCGCGGCCACGGAGGCCCGTGGCGGGCCGCCGCGGCAGATCCACTCGCTGCACGGGTACTTCCTCCGGCCCGGTGACTCCAGCCACCCCATCCGCTTCGCCGTCGAGCGGCTGCGCGATGGCCGGTCCTTCTCGGCCCGGCGGGTGCACGCGATCCAGCACGGCAAGGTGATCCTGTCGATGATCACCTCCTTCCAGGAACCGGCCGACGGGATCGAGCACCAGGATCCGATGCCGGCCGCCCCGGAGCCCGAGACGCTCCCGACCGCCGCCGAGGCGCTCAAGGGCGTGGACCACCCGGTCGCCGACTTCACCGCGACCCGGCGGGCTGCGGACATCCGGCACGTCGAGGGGCCGATCTACCTGCGACCGGGGCGGCAGCCGGCGGCCCGGCAGAGCGTGTGGATGAAGGCGCTGCGGCCGATGCCGGACGACCCGCTGCTGCACGCGGCGGTGCTCGCCTACTGCTCGGACTACACCCTGCTCGAGCCGGTGCTGCGCCGCCACGGCCTCGCCTGGGGCGACCCCCGGTTGCGGCCGGCCAGCCTCGACCACGCCATGTGGTTCCATCGTCCCGGCCGGGCCGACGAGTGGATCCTCTACACCGAGGACTCCCCCTCCGCGTCCGGTGGACGCGGACTCGGCGTGGGGCGGATGTTCGCCGCCGACGGGACGCTGATCGCCACCGTGGCCCAGGAGGGCATGGTCCGACTGAAGGAGCGCGCATGACTGACCCCGAGATCCCGCAGGCACCCGGCACCGGCCGGGTGGCGATCGTCACCGGCGCCGGCCGCGGCATCGGTGCGGCGACCGCGCGACGGCTCGCCGAGGACGGGCACGCCGTGGCCGTCCTCGACCTGGACGAGCGCGGGTGCACCACGACCGTGGCGGCCATCACCGAGACCGGCGGCACGGCCTACGCGGTGGCCGCCGACGTGAGCCAGGAGGAGCAGGTCGCCGCTGCCGTCGAGCAGGTCACGCTCGAACTGGGGCCGCCGACCATCCTCGTCAACAACGCCGGCGTGATCCGCGACAACCTGCTGTTCAAGATGACGGCGGAGGACTGGGACACCGTGCTCGGGGTCCACCTGCGCGGCGCCTTCCTCATGACGCGGGCGGTGCAGGCGCACATGATCGAGGAGAAGTACGGCCGGATCGTGAACCTGTCCTCCACCTCGGCGCTCGGCAACCGGGGGCAGGTCAACTACTCGGCCGCCAAGGCGGGGATGCAGGGCTTCACCAAGACGTTGGCCATCGAGCTCGGCCGCTTCGGTGTCACGGCCAACGCGGTCGCCCCCGGTTTCGTCGAGACGGACATGACGCGCGCCACCGCCGAGCGGATCGGTATGCCGTTCCAGGACTTCCTGCGCGCCGCCGCCGAGCAGATCCCCGTCGGCCGGGTCGGCCAGCCCGAGGACATCGCGGCGACGATCTCCTTCCTCGTGAGCGCGGAGGCCGGGTTCGTCTCCGGCCAGGTCATCTACGTCGCCGGCGGCCCGAAGGACTGAGGCAGGCGCCGGACGACGATCTCCGGCGGCTGGGCCAGCGTCTGCCCGACCACGCAGTAGCGCTCCGTCAGCGCGGCCAGGCGGGCGAGCTGGTCGTCGGTGGCGTCCGTGTCGAGCGCGGCCGTGATCGTGATGCCGGTGACCCCGACCGGGACCGACCGGTCGATGCCCAGCGTGCCGCGCGCGTCGAACGTGCCCTCGGCGGTGAGGTCGGCCGAGGTGATCTCGAGGCGCATGGCAGTGGCGACGCTGCGGAGGGTGACGCCGGCGCAGGCCAGCAGGGCCTCCAGGAGCATGTCGCCGGAGCACACGTCGCTCCCGTCGCCCCCGGTTGCCGGGTGCAGGCCGGCACGCACCG
>NZ_DASSTI010000183.1:0-25013 GCF_035708005.1 Segeticoccus sp.
GGGATGGAGGCCCGGCGACCGTACGGAGACGGCGTGATCACCGGCTTCGGAACCATCGGCGGTCGCCCGGTCTGCGTCTTCTCCCAGGACTTCACGGTGTTCGGCGGTTCGCTGGGACAGGTGTTCGGCGAGAAGATCGTCAAGGTCATGGACCTGGCGATGAAGACCGGCTGCCCGGTGATCGGCATCAACGACTCCGGCGGCGCCCGCATCCAGGAGGGCGTGGTCTCCCTCGGCCTGTACGGCGAGATCTTCCGGCGCAACGTGCACGCCTCCGGGGTGATCCCCCAGATCTCGCTGATCATGGGACCCTGCGCCGGCGGGGCCGTCTACTCCCCCGCCGTCACCGACTTCACCGTGATGGTCGACCAGACCTCGCACATGTTCATCACCGGCCCCGACGTGATCAAGACGGTCACCGGCGAGGACGTGTCGATGGAGGACCTCGGCGGCGCCCGGGCGCACAACACCAAGTCCGGCAACGCCCACTACATGGCCCACGACGAGTCCGACGCGATCGAGTACGTCAGGGCGCTGCTGTCCTTCCTGCCTCAGAACAACCTCGACGAGCCCCCGTCGTACGACGAGCAGGCGGACCTCGAGATCAGCGACGAGGACCGCGCGCTCGACACGCTCGTGCCGGACAGCCCGAACCAGCCCTACGACATGCACACCGCGATCGAGTCGGTGCTCGACGAGGGCGACTTCCTCGAGGTCCAGGCGATGTTCGCGCCGAACATGGTCGTCGGCTTCGGCCGCGTCGAGGGCCACCCGGTCGGCGTGGTCGCCAACCAGCCGATGCAGTTCGCCGGCACCCTCGACATCGACGCCTCGGAGAAGGCCGCGCGGTTCGTGCGCACCTGCGACGCCTTCAACATCCCGGTGCTGACCTTCGTCGACGTGCCCGGCTTCCTGCCCGGCACCGACCAGGAGTGGAACGGCATCATCCGCCGGGGCGCCAAGCTGATCTTCGCCTACGCGGAGGCCACCGTGCCGCTGGTCACCGTCATCACGCGCAAGGCCTACGGCGGCGCGTACGACGTCATGGGCTCCAAGCACCTCGGCGCCGACGTCAACCTCGCCTGGCCGACGGCGCAGATCGCCGTCATGGGCGCCCAGGGCGCGGTGAACATCCTCTACCGCAAGCAGATCAAGCAGGTCACCGAGGAGAGCGGCGGCGACCCGGAGGCCATCGAGGCCGCACGGCAGAAGTTCATCCAGGAGTACGAGGACACCCTCGCCAACCCCTACATCGCCGCCGAGCGCGGCTACGTGGACTCGGTCATCCCGCCCTCCTACACCCGCTCCTACATCATCAAGGCCCTGCGAGCGCTGCGGACCAAGCGGGAATCGCTGCCCGCCAAGAAGCACGGGAACATCCCCCTCTGATGACCGACGACGACCCGACCCCCACGACGCCGCAGCTGCGGATCGTCCGCGGCGCCCCGTCGGCCGAGGAGCTCGCCGCGCTCGTCACTGTGCTGGCCGCGGCCGGCGCCGGCGCACACGAGTCACCACGACAGGCGTCCCGCTGGGCCGCCCGTGACCGGCTCGTGGGCGCGGCGCCCGGCCACGGGCCCGGCCAGTGGCGCGCCTCGGCCCTCCCCCGCTGAGGACTCTCGCGGCTCCTGCGGCGTGGCCGCTGACCGCTCTCGCGGCTCCTGCGACGTCGCCGCTGACCGCTCTCGCGGCTCCTGCGATGTCGCCGCTGACCCGGCATACCTCCTCCTCACTGGCCTGTGACAGCGGCACCGGCCGGTGTACCTTCGCCCGGTGACCAACGAGACTCCCGCGCAGCACGCGACGACCACCCGCCCGGCGACCGCGATCGACCGGGTCGCCGACGCCCACCTCGAGGCCGAGGTGGCGCTGAGCCCGTTGACGGCGACCTATCTCGGGATCCCCGGCCACGACGAGGACATCGACGACTTCTCCCCCGCCGGCTTCGCGCGGCAGTCCGAGCTGCGCCGGCAGACGCTCGCAGAACTGGAGTCCGCCGAGCCGGTGGACGACGTGGACCGCGTGACGCTCGCCGCGATGCGGGAGCGGCTGGGCCTCGCCGAGGAGATGCACGAGGCCGGCCTGGACGAGATGTCCCTCAACGTGATCGCCTCCCCGATGCAGGAGATCCGCGACGTCTTCGACCTCATGCCCACCGCCACCGATGAGGACTGGGCGGTGATCGCCCGGCGCATGGCGAAGGTCCCGCACGCGCTGGACACCTGGGTCGAGTCGCTGCTCGCCGCCAGGGCAGCCGGACGCGTCAGTCCGAAGCGCCAGGTCCGCTCCTGCATCAAGCAGTGCCTGGAGTTCACCAGCGAGGACGGCTACTTCGCCACGCTGGTCAGCGAGGCGAAGGCCGGCGACCAGCCGCTCGGCGACAGCGTGCGCCAGCTGCTGACGGACGCGGTGCGGCAGGCCTCCGACGCCTATGCCCGGCTGGCCGACACCCTGCGCACGGAGCTGCTCGACGCCGCGCCCGAGGCGGACGCCTGCGGCCGGGAGCGCTACCAGCTGATGTCGCGCTACTTCCTCGGCGCCACCATCGACCTGGCCGAGACCTACGCCTGGGGCCAGCAGGAGCTGGCGCGGATCACCGCCGAGATGGAGAAGGTCGCCGCCCAGATCAAGCCGGATGCCACCGTCAAGGAGGCGATCGCCGCGCTCGACGAGGACCCGCACTACCAGCTGCACGGCACCGACGAGCTGCAGCAGTGGATGCAGCGTCGCGCGGACGAGGCCATCGCCCACCTCGCCGACACCCAGTTCGACATCCCCGACCCCGTCCGCACGATCGAGTGCCGGATCGCCCCCACCCACACCGGGGGGATCTACTACACCGGGCCGAGCGAGGACTTCAGCCGTCCCGGCCGGATGTGGTGGTCGGTGCCCAAGGACGTGGACGACTTCGGCACGTGGCGGGAGCTGACCACCGTCTACCACGAGGGCGTCCCGGGCCACCACCTGCAGGTCGCGCAGACCGTCTACCGCTCCGAGATCCTCAACCGCTGGCGGCGCCTGGCCGCGTGGACCTCCGGTCACGGTGAGGGATGGGCCCTGTATGCCGAGTGGCTGATGGCCGACCTCGGCTACATGGACGACCCGGGAGACCGGATGGGGCTACTGGACGGCCAGTCCCTGCGCGCGGCGCGGGTCGTGCTCGACATCGGGGTGCACTGCGGCTTCGAGGCCCCCGAGGAGGTCGGCGGCGGCGAGTGGACCTATGACAAGGCGTGGCAGTTCCTGTGCGCGCACGCCAACATGCCGGAGGGCTTCCTGCGCTTCGAGCTCGACCGCTACCTCGGCTGGCCAGGGCAGGCGCCGTCCTACAAGATCGGCGAGCGGCTCTGGCTGCAGCTGCGCGAGGAGCTGCGGCAGCGGGAGGGCGCGGCCTTCGACCTCAAGCGCTTCCACCGCCGGGCGCTCGACATCGGCGGAGTCGGGCTCGACACCCTGCGTGAGGCCCTCCTGAGCTAGTCCGGCTGCCCGCTCGGTGACTAGTCCCATTGGTCCAGACCACCGTGATGGACACGACATGGTGGAGATCTGGCCAATGTCGTTGACACGCCTGCCCTCAGGTTGCAAGGTGCAGTCGGTGTCCCCTCAGGGCACCGTCGCGTCCGGCATCGTGGCCCGACGCGCCACTTCGGTCACAGCTTTTCGGGAAGGCTCACACGATGCGTCTCACCAAGACTCGGGCAGCGGCCGCGCTCGCCATCAGCGCCACCCTCGCCCTGTCCGCCTGTGGTGGCGGCAGCAGCAACAACGCCGGGGACGGCGGACAGACCTCCGGCAGCGACAGCAGCCAGGGCAGCACGCAGGGGGGCAACAGCAAGGACGTCGAGGTCTTCACCTGGTGGGCCGCCGGCGGCGAGAAGGCCGGTCTGGACGGCATGGTCTCGGTGTTCGACAAGCAGTGCTCGCAGTACCACTTCGTCAACGCTGCGGTGGCCGGGGGTGGGGGTGACAAGGCCAAGACGCTGCTGGCCAACAACCTCGAGGCCGGCAACCCGCCGAGCACCTTCCAGGCACACGCCGGTGGCGAGCTGACCGACTACATCGCCAACAACCAGGTGCAGGACATCACGTCGCTGTTCAAGGAGAACGGCTTCGACAAGGCCTTCCCCCAGGACCTCGTCGACCAGCTCACCGTCAACGGCAAGATCTACTCGGTCCCGGCCAACATCCACCGAGCCAACATGGTGTGGGTCAACCCCAAGGTGCTGAAGAAGGCCGGGATCAACCCCAACCAGGCGCCCGCCAGCGTGCAGGCGTGGATCTCCGACCTCGCCAAGCTCAAGAAGGCCGGTGTCGAGCACCCGCTCGCGATGTCCAAGGGCTTCGCCGAGGAGATGCTCATGGAGACCACGCTCCTGGGCGACCTGGGCGTGGACAAGTTCAACGGGCTGTGGGACGGCTCCACCAAGTGGGACAGCAAGGAGGTCACCTCCGCGCTGAACGACTTCAAGACGCTGATGAGCTACACCAACAGCGACCGCGACACCATGGACTGGGACGCCGCACTGGCGAAGTACGTCTTCCCCAAGAGCGGCGAGGCGCAGGCCGGCTACCAGGTCATGGGTGACTGGGTGCCCGCCCAGCTGATGACGCTCAACGTGCCGGACTCGGCATACACCTACTGGCCCGCGCCGGGCACGGACGGTGTCTACCAGTGGCTGTCCGACTCGTTCACCCTCCCGGTCAACGGCAAGGACCCCGAGGGCGCCAAGTGCTGGCTCAAGGTCGTGGGCAGCGCCGAGGGGCAGAAGGCGTTCAACACCAAGAAGGGCTCGATCCCGGCCCGCACGGACGCCAACCCGAAGGACTACCCGAAGTACCAGCAGTGGGCGATGAAGCAGTGGAAGTCCTCCAAGCTCGCCCCGTCGATGGCCCACGGGTCGGCTGGCCCCGGCGCCTGGAACAACGACATCCAGACGGCGATGAGCGCGTTCAGCTCCAACCCCGATGTGGGCAAGCTGCAGGGCACGCTGGTCACCCTCGCCCAGAAGTACTCGAGCTGGAAGAAGACCCTCGGCTGAGATGCCCCGCAAACTCCGCGAGTGGGGGCCTGGGCTCCTGCTCATCTCCCCCTCGCTCATCCTCGTCGGCTTCTTCGTCTACGGCCTGATCGGCTGGACGGCGAACATCTCGCTGACCAACGACAACAGCCGGTTCGAACGCAAGATCGGCGTGGACCCGTCGGCCCACGTGGGTTTCGCCAACTACGGCACGCTGTTCAGCAACCCGGGCTTCGTCAACTCGCTGAAGCACATGCTGATCCTGGCGGTGGTCTACATCGCCGGGGCGCTGTTCTTCGGGTTGCTGTGGGCCATGCTGCTGGAGAAGGGACTCAAGGCCGAGGGGTTGTTCCGCGCGGTCTACCTCTTCCCGATGGCGGTGTCGATGTTCGCCTCCGGGGTGGTCTGGAACTGGTTGCTCAACAGCGACACCGGTTCCAGCGCCTCGGGGCTGAACCAGCTGTTCGACATGATCGGGCTGGGGTTCCTCAAGAACCAGTGGTGGGTGTCGAACCCGACGTGGGGCATCGCGGCGATCGCGATCCCGGCGGTGTGGCAGCTCTCGGGCTACATCATGGCGCTGTTCCTCGCGGGCTTCCGGGGCATCCCCGGTGAGCTCCGCGAGGCGGCGCGGATCGACGGGGCGAACGAGTTCCAGCTCTATCGGCACGTGCTGTTCCCCCAGCTGTCGCCGATCGCGCTGTCGGCGATGATCATCCTCGGCCACATGTCGCTGAAGATGTTCGACATCATCATGGCGATCTCCGGCGAGAAGAACGTGTTCACCTCGGTGCCGATGGTGATCATGTGGACCCTCACCGGGCAGCAGGACTTCTCCCAGGCCGCGGCGGTGGCGATCATCCTGCTGCTGGCGGTCGCCCTGCTGGTCGTGCCCTACCTCGTGCACAACGCCCGTCAGGAGAAGCAGGCATGACGACCGTCCAGACGGCCGCGGAGCAGCTGCCGGCTCCCCCTGCGGCCGAGCGCCGGCGCAAGGTGACGAAGCGCACCCGCGGCGGTCAGGTGGTCCGGCTGGTGCTGCTCGTCTTCTTCCTCGTCGTCGTGCTGATCCCGGCCTATGTCCTGGTCGTGACCAGCTTCAAGTCCTTCGACGAGGCGCTCAGCCCGAACCGGTGGGCCCTGCCCAGCGGGCTGTCCATGGAGGGCTGGTCGGCCGCGTGGCACACGCTCAGCCCGGCCCTGCTGCGCACGGTGCTCCTCGCGGTCCCGGCCGCGGTGATCGCCTCGCTGCTGGGGTCGATGAACGGCTTCGTGCTGTCGCGGTGGCGCTTCCCGGGCGCGAACGTCGTGTTCACGTTGATCCTGTTCGGGATGTTCATCCCCTACCAGGCGGTCATGGTGCCGCTGTTGGAGTTCCTGCCGGCCACGGGACTGCCGCGCGGGGTGCCGCAGCTGATGCTCGTGCACATCGTCTACGGCATCCCGATCTGCACGCTGATCTTCCGCAATTACTACCAGACCACCGTCCCGAACGAGCTGATCGAGGCCGGACGGGTCGACGGCGCGGGGATGCTGCGCACCTTCTGGTCGTTGATCCTGCCGCTGTCGGCTCCCGGTTTCGTCGTGACGATCATCTGGGAGTTCACCTCGATCTGGAACGACTACCTGTTCGCCGTGTTCCTCTCCAGCAAGGACAACGGCCCGGTCATCCTGGGGCTGGCCAACCTGGCCGGCTCGCAGATCGTGCCCTACCCCGAGGTCATGGCCGGCGCGCTGCTGGTCACCGCACCGACCCTGCTGGTCTACATCCTGCTCGGCCGCTGGTTCGTCGGCGGGCTGATGGCCGGCGCCGTCAAGAGCTGACCTGCCCGGGCTCGAGTCTCAGTCCATCAACTCGTCGACGAAGCACCAGCGCCAGCGCTCACCCGCCTCGAAGCTGCGCATCACCGGGTGACCGGTCTCCTCGTAGTGCTGGCTCGCGTGGCGCCCCTCGGAGCTGTCACAGCAGCCGACGTGGCCGCACGCGAGGCACAGCCGCAGGTGCACCCAGGTCATCCCCCGAGCGAGGCACTCCTCACAACCCTCCGGCGTGCGCGGGGCGGCGTGGCGCGGCGCCGACTGCAGGTGCTCACAGTCGCCGCGACTGTCCTCAGGCACGGTGACCGGCGAGGAGAGCCGCTCGTTCCGGTCCTCCGCGCGGTCCAGCATCGACTCCTCGAGGTCGAGTGCCCCCATGACGTCGTCGAGCACCTCGTGGTCGGCGCTGCCCGCATCGCGGATCTCGAGCACCGCCCGGCGCTCGGCGGCGAGCATCTGCAGCCGGAGTCGGCGGTAGGCCTCGCTCGGCGTCTCCAGCTCAGCCTGCGTCGGCCCCAGGCGCTCCCACGCGGCGTTGACCCGCCGCTCCAGCCGGGTGCGCAACTGCTCCACCGTCCCACCGTCGGCCCCGGCACCGAGACGGTCGAGCTCGGCGAGCCCGGCATTCGCGGCGACCTGCAGGATGCGCGCCTCCTGCAGCGCGTCCTCGCGCGGATCCGGCCCGCGCACGTCGAGTCGGCGGGTCAGCGCGGGCAGTGTGGAGCCCTGGAGCAGCAACGTGCCGGCGGTGACCACCATGGCCGCGAGGATCAGCACCTCGCGCGAGGCGGTCTGGGCCGGCAGAGCGAAGGCGGCTGCCAAGGTGACCACGCCGCGCATACCGGCCCAGGACAGGATCAGCGCGTTCTTGGGCGGGGTGTGGCTGCCGAGCTGACGCCAATCCAGCCACGTGGCCGGGAAGCGCACGAGGAAGATCCACATCGGCCGGGTCAGCAGGACCACCGCCAGCGTGGCGAAGCACAGCAGTGTGGCCACCCCACCGCCGAGGGCGGAGACGCCAGCGTCCCGCACGATCCTGGCCGCCTGCAGGCCAATGAGGAGGAAGACGACGTTCTCGAGCAGGAACTGCACCGTCGACCAGTTGATCCTCGCCTGCAGCCGGCCGCTGGCCGTCTGCTGCACCGGTGCGTTGTGGGCGATGAGCAGACCCGCCACGACGACCGCCAGGACGCCGGATCCGTGGATCTTCTCGGCCGGCAGGTAGGCGAGGTAGGGCGTCACGAACGACAGCGCCGTGTTGACGACCGGGCTCTCCACCCGCTGGTGCACCTGGCCCAGGACCGCGGCCACGACGACACCGACGACCAGGCCGCCGACCAGCGACTCCAGGAAGCTGACCGTCACGTAGCCGGCCGTGACCGACCCCGCCGTCCCGGTGATCGCCACGGTCGCGGTGCGCAGCAGCACCAGGGCGGTCGCGTCGTTGACGAGCGACTCCCCCTCGAGCAGCGTGACGAGGCGCCGGGGCAACCCGATGCGCCGGCCGATCGACGTCGCGGCCACCGCATCCGGCGGGCCCACCACCGCACCGAGGGCGAAGGCTGACGTGAACGGAACGGGGAAGATCGCCCAGATCACCACCCCCACGGAGAGGGCCGTGACGACCACCATGGCCACCGACAGGAAGCCGATGGCCTGGATGTTGGCCCGGAAGTCGACCAGTGACGTGCCGATCGCTGCGGCGAAGAGGAGTGGCGGCAGGAGACCGACGAGCACCAGCTCGGAGCTGAGCTGGACCTGCGGCACGATCGGCAGGAACGACGCGACGACCCCGACGACCGTCAGGAGCAGCGGCGCGGAGACCTTCAGGCGGTGCGCGACCTCGGTGCCGACCAGCACGGTGAGGGCCAGTGCGACGAGAGGGAGGGCGACGGACACGATCCCGAGTCTCGCAGGCATCGTCGGGCTGAGGCGCGGGCCGTTCGCCGTTAGCCTGTCCATCAAGCAGCGTCCAGCCGAGAGGAGCCACCGTGAGCGACCGGATCTACCCAGCGATCGAGGAGGTGCCGTCCTTCAAGGTCACCAGCACGGACGTCACCGACGGCCAGCCGATGGCCATGGCGCAGGTCAGCGGCGTCCTGGGTGCCGGGGGCCACGACGCCTCGCCGCAGGTGTCCTGGAGTGGCTTCCCCGAGGGAACCCGGAGCTTCGCGGTCACCGTCCACGACCCGGACGCGCCGACGCTCAGCGGCTTCTGGCACTGGGCCGTCGCCAACATCCCCGCCGCCACCACCGAGCTGCCCAGCGGCGCCGGCGACGCGGAGGGCAGCCAGCTGCCCGAGGGCGCGGTGCAGGTGCGCAACGACGCGGGGTCGATCGGCTACGTCGGCGCCGCGCCGCCGCCCGGGCACGGGCCGCACCGCTACGTGATCATGGTGCACGCCCTGGACGTCGACCACCTCGACCTCGACGAGGGCGCGACCCCCACCTTCCTGTCGTTCAGCCTGTTCGGGCACACCCTCGCCCGCGGTCAGCTCATCCCGACCTACGAGCAGAAGTAGGGCTGAGGGGGCGCCTCGGGACCACCCCGGCCACGTGCCGACTTCTGCACCCCCAACCCGCCAAGCCCCGGATCACCTCGGCCACGTGCCGACTTCTGCATCCCCCAACCCGTCAAGCCCCGGATCACCCCCGGCGGCGTGCCGACTTCTGCACCATGAGACGGGTCAGGCTGCCAGTTGTCGCCGACCCGGGAAGTGCCGCCGCCAGTCGTCCTTGACACGCGGCACCCGCATGCCGGCAGACATCATGGCCTTGACCAGGCGGTCGAGAGTGTCAGCGGGTGAGACGTTGAGGTCATCGGACACCAGCACCACGAACCTCCACCCGTCGTTGCCGAGGTCCTCCCGGCGGAGGATGTCGGCACCCCAGGCGCGCTCCCGCTCAATGTGCTGCCTCCCGTCATACTCGATCGCCAGCTTGAATGCGCGGTAGCCCAAGTCGATCCGTCGCTGAATCGCGCCGTACTCGTCCCGGATCTCGATGTTGATCTCCGGCTCGGGCAGCCCCGCGAACACCATGAGCAGCCGGGTCCGCGTCTCCTGGGGCGAGTCGACAGCCTGCCGGACCAATCGAGCAGCCGCGCGCGCCCGCCGTACGGCGCGGCCGCGCCACGTCCGGGCGGCTTCCTGCAGGGACTCCGGGCTGCACCGTCCGCGCTTGACGAGCGAGTCGCCAAGGACGACGAGATCAACGAGGGTGAGTCGGTCCGCCAGGTCCAGGAACGTCCGGGCCGGCGAGGTCACGCGTATGCCGTGTTGTCGCACCAGCGGCGGTTGCCGACGGTGCCGGTGGACGACGACTCCCTCGAGCTGACTCTTGCCGGCGCCGACGGACCCGAGGTGGACGTCCGGCTCGTCGGGGACGACACCACCGAGTAGGCGCGCCGCGGTGTGGTGGGTCGCGAAAGCGGCCTGCGGCACGGCGCGCAGTGCCGTCCGAACGGTCAGCTCCCACGTCACGCCAACCTCCGCCGACACGAACCAACCTCGAAACAGGCGCGTGAACGCCGGGCCGTACAGCCGCGTACGTGAATGTCCGGCGCGCAGTCCGTCTTCAAGCGCGAAGGGATGGCGGACGTCGAGTGGTCGGTCGGTCATTCCGCGACGATGGCACGCGTCTGCGGGTAGCCGCTGCCGTCATCCACAGGCCCAGACGCCGCCGGGCCCCGGATCACCTCGGCCGCGTGCCGACTTCTGCACCCCCCAACCCGCCGGGCCCGGATCACCCCGGCCATGTGCCGACTTCTGCACCCCCCAACCCGCCCGGGCCCGGATCACCTCGGCCGCGTGCCGACTTCTGCACCCCAGGCTGCCAAGCCCCGGATCACCCCCGGCCAGTCTGGGACTAGCCTGCCTCCTCGTGAGCTCCTCGACCGTCGCCCTCGTCCTCGCCTCCGCCTCCCCCGCACGGAAGGCGACGCTGGCACGCGCGGGCGTGCCGGCATACGCGCTCGTGTCGGGGGTCGACGAGGACGCGACGGTGGCCGAGGCCGGGCAGCGCTTCGGCGAGCTGGCCGCGGAGGACGTCGCGCTCGTCCTGGCCCGCGCGAAGTGCGAGGCAGTGGCCGGACGGCTTGACGGTGAGGACGCGCCCTCCGATGCGCCGGCGGAGGCGCTCGTGCTCGGTTGCGACTCGGTGCTGGAACTGGACGGCGAGGTCCACGGCAAGCCCGCCGACGCCGCGGACGCCGTCGCGCGCTGGAAGCGCATGCGCGGCCGCGCGGGCGTCCTGCACACCGGCCACTGGCTGATCGACCTGCGGGACCCGGACGAGGGCGGAACAGGCGCCACGATCGGCGCGACCGCCTCGACCACGGTGCACTTCGCCGACCTGTCCGACGAGGAGATCGACGACTACGTCGCGACGAGCGAACCGCTCCACGTCGCAGGGTCGTTCACGGTCGACGGGCTGGGCGGCGCGTACGTCACGCGCATCGAGGGCGACCACCACAACGTCGTGGGGCTCAGCCTGCCGCTGTTGCGTGAGCTGCTTGGTGAGGTGGGACTGCCCTGGCACGCGCTGCGCGAGCCGACCGGCTCCTGAGCGCCAAGGCCCGGCCCGGCTCCTGAGCGGCGGGATCCGCGGGATCGAGGCTCAGCTCACGACAGTGTGCGCGTCCCGTTCCAGCAGCGTGACGCGCGCGAGTGCCTCGGTCCGGCTGTTGACTCCCAGCTTGGCGTAGGCGTTCTCGAGGTGCTTGGCGACGGTCGCCTCGGAGATCCCCAGTGCCCGCGCCGCCTGCCGGTTCGTGCAACCGGTCCCGAGCAGCCGCAGCATGTCCCACTGCCGCGAGGAGAGCTCCGGCTGTCCGCGTAGTTCGCGCACCCGGCGCAGGTGCATCTCGACGAGGTAGGGCCGGAGCAGTGTCAGGAGCAGCACGTCACGCTCACTGAAGTCGGAACCGTCGCTGCGGTAGAGCACCAACCGGCGGTCGAGGGCGTCGATCGCGGGAACCGGCACCGAGACGAAGTGGCGCACCGCCACCCGGCCCATCCACGCCTTGAGCCGCATGTGCGTGAGGTCCCGCTGGCTGTGGAAGTCCGACAGCCGGCCGACGGTCCGGTGGTCCCCGGTCTGCTGCGGGTAGTTGACCGCGAGCGACTCGAAATACCCCTGCCAGCAGAGCTCTTCGGTCTCGTCGTCCCACTCGTCCGGGATGTCGGGGATGCCTTGGAAGTCACCCCAGCGACGAGCCGTGTCCATCAACACGAACGAGCAGTCGTCGCACCCGATCAACGCCATCACGTCCGCCAGGAACGACTGCGGCACCTGGTCATCCAGCCGATCCGGCCGGTGCGGACGGCACGGTCGAGTCGGGTCCAGCAGGCCATGGACCTTGCGCAGGTCGGCCGTCGTCACGCCCATCCGGCCCATCCGGCACCTCCTTTCATCAGCTCGCGAATCCCGCTTGACTGTCAGCCGACGACCGTCAGCTCACGGCGTGCTGCTCGAGCGCGCCGAGTCGCGCGAGGAGCTCGGTGCGACTGTTGACCTGCACCCGCGCGTAGACGTTCTCCAGGTGCTTGCCGACGGTCGCCTCCGAGATGCCCAGCTCCCGGGCAACTTGCCGGTTCGAGCTGCCGGCGGCGATCAGGCGGAGGATCTGCCACTGACGTGGCGTCAGCTCCGGCGCACCGTGCCGGCGACGCAGCTGCCGTAGGTGCAGCTCGACGATGCGTGGACGGAGCAGGCCGAGCAGCAGCACCTCCCGCTCGCTGAAGGCCGATCCGGCACGGCGGAGCAACCGCACCCGTCGCTCGCGCAGGTCGAGCACCGGCAACCGCACACACAACTCGTGCTGGCCGGCGGCCTCGTCGGTGAGCGGCAGGACGGGTGGTGGCGTGCCGGGAGCCGACTGGACGTCATACCACTGCCCTGCCGGGCCCCTGACCTGGAAGGTGACCGCGTCACAGGGGATGAGCGCGGCGAGGTCTGCCAGCAGCGAGGGCGCGATGGCATCCTCCGGCCCCGCCGGGCGGTCGTACTCCAACAGCCGCGCGACCCTGCTCACGTCTGTGGTCGTCGGGCCGGCTGCGCTCATCGCCACCGCCTCATCGCCACCGCCTCATCGCCACCGCCTCATCGCCACCGCCTCATCGCCACCGCCTCATCGCTCGGCGGCGATCGCGTCCCGGCGGTCTGGGCAACCGCCTCCCGGCCGAGAGGCTAGGCCCGGAGCGGTCCGGCCGACCATGCGGGGAACCCTGTAGGTGGCGCCTCGACCGGTTGCGCAAAACACCGTATGGCGGCTGGTTCCCTCCCGGCCTCACTGTGGGTGGCGAATCGCACCGGCGGTTCGCCACCATCCTCTTGGAGGAGGTCACCATGACCAAGCACCTGCACCGACTCATCCTCGCCGCCGCCGCGACCGTCGCCTTCGTCGTCGTCGGCGCCACGTCCGCACTCGCCATGGTGGAACTCCCCCAGGGCGGCCTTGACCACCCGGTCACCCACGCGCCCGCCGCCGCGGCCAGCACCGGCCAGTTCCCTTGGCTGTACGTCGGTCCCGCGATCGCTGCCGCGGTGATCATCGCCGTCGGGCTGTTCCTCGCCGTGCGCAGCCGGCACGAGACCAGCACCTTCGAAGGCGCCTGAGCGGTCGGCCATGAGCAGCCACCTGCATCGCCTGCTCCTCGCCACGGCGGTCACGATCATGGCCGTCGTGGCGGGCGCGGCCTCCGCGCTCGCCGGTGAGCTGCCGATCCCGCCTGACGGCGGGGTTCCCCGGGACGTCCTCCCGGGAGACCACTACCACTTCCCCGTGGTGTCGCGGCCGCCGGCGGCCCCCACCCCGTCACCGGCGTGGACGGTGCCGTGGGTGTACCTCGCTCCCTCGCTGGCGCTCTTCGCGCTGCTGCTGGGGCTGCTCCTCCTGCACGAGTACCACGTCCACCACTCCGACCACTCCCCACGACTGCGGGGAGTCTGACGACCGACGGCGGCTCTCCGTGCACCCCCGCACCAGCCCGGCGCCCAGGGGCGTCAGGGCAGGGTCACGTACGCGGCCAGGAACGATCGAGCGCTCGCGGTGTCGAGACGGTAGTCCACGTTGGTCGCCCGGCAGATCGCGTCCCCGGTGATCGTGGTCGCGGCGATGATGTCGCTGTCGCCCAAGAAGTTCGGCCCGCCGGAGTCGCCGTAACAGGTTCCGCCATCTCCGGTGGCCGGATTCATCGAGAGCCGCAGCCAGGACGGATTGACGGCGTCCAACGAACCCTTGGTCGCCATCCGCACGTCGTTGTAGAGGTAGTGGTGTCCGCCCTTGCCCCGGGTGACCTCGTAGGCGCCGAAGCCGACTGATGTGAACGACTGCCCGTGCTTGAGCGTGGAGAGTGACCCCGCAGCCGGAAGCTGGGCTGGTGCGATGTCACCGACCGGCTGCTCGAGGACCACCACCGCGATGTCGTGCGGGTTGCTCTGCTTCTGCGAGTAGGCCGGGTCGGCGTGGAACGTCCCCGTGTAGATCGTGTCCCCGTCCTGGTATGCCGACGCGAAGGTCACGCGCACCCTCTCGCCCTGGTCCCCGCAGTGGGCTGCGGTCAGGAAAATGTCCGCGGCAATGAGCGTGCCCGAGCAGTAGGTCCACGTCCCGTCGGAATAGGCCTGATCGGCCACCAGGGCACCGACGGCCGGGTGGCGGCTGCCGTCCGGGTGGCCGTGGGTGATCGCGGCAGCGGGGAGGGCGGCGGTGGCCAGACAGGCGAGCGCAGTGGCTCCGATGGCGAGGCGTCGAATCATGGCCGACATCGTGGCCCAGTCCTTCGGTCCGCGCCAGCCATCGTGCGAAACTCGGCCGCGTGCCGACCTCGACACCTGATTCCGGCCATCGAGCAGGACGGACTCGGCCGCGTGCCGACTTCTGCAGGGCGCCCGAGCGGCGGAGGGATCTAGACCGGCGGGACGCCGTGCCGACGTTCGCTGAAGCCACGGTCACGGCCGGCCGTGTAGCGCAGACGGCGCAACAGCTCGAACCGCAGTGCGTCGGCCTCGACGACCCCGTCGATGACCAGGTCCGCGGCGAGCCGCTCGAGGTCGACGTCCTCCTCGTACTCCGCGCGCCGGTCGGCGACGTAGCGCGCCCGTTCGTCCCCGTCTTCGATCGCGTTGATCTTGTTGGCGAAGACGGCGTTGACGGCCGCTTCCGGGCCCATGACCGCGATGCGCGCCGTGGGCAGGGCGAGGGTGGCGTCGGGGGCGAAGCCGGGCCCGGCCATCGCATAGAGCCCGGCGCCGTAGGCCTTGCGCAGGATGACCGAGAACTGCGGGACGGTGGCCTCGGAGACGGCGGTGATCATCTTGGCGCCGTGCCGGATGATGCCGGCGCGTTCCACGTCCGAGCCGATCATGAAGCCCGGCACGTCGGCGAGATAGACCAGCGGGATGTTGAACGCGTCGCACAGCCAGATGAACCGGGCCGCCTTGTCGGCACTGTCGACGAACAGGACCCCGCCCTTGACCGAGGAGTTGTTCGCGACGATGCCCACCGTCTCGCCCCCCAGGCGACCGAACCCGGTCACCAGCTCGGCGGCATACAGGGGTTTGAGCTCGAAGAACGAGTCGTCGTCGACGAGGCCCTCGATCACCTCGTGGACATCGAACGGCTGGCTCTCCTTCTCGGGCACGGTGTGCCGGGTGAGTGGCGCGCTCGGCTCCTCAGCGAGGTAGGAGGGGCGCTCGCTGCGCCAGTTCGACGGCACGTAGGAGAAGTAGAGCTTGGCCAGCTCGATGGCTTCGGCGTCGTCCTCGGCGAGCAGGTCGCCGCAGCCGGAGACCGAGCAGTGCATGCGGGCGCCGCCCATCTCCTCGAGCGACACCTTCTCGCCGACGACCATCTCGGCCATGCGAGGGCTGCCGAGGTACATCGAGGCGTTGCCGTCGACCATGATCACGATGTCGGTGAAGGCGGGGATGTAGGCGCCACCGGCGGCGGACGGGCCGAACAGACAGCAGATCTGGGGCACCTTGCCGGACAGCGCAACCTGGTTGTGGAAGATCCGGCCGGCACCACGGCGGCCGGGGAAGAGCTCCACCTGGTCGGTGATCCGGGCGCCGGCCGAGTCGACGAACCAGAAGATCGGCAGCTCCTCGCGCAGCGCCATCTCGGTGGCGCGGACGATCTTCTCGACGGTGCGCGCCCCCCAGGAGCCGGCCTTGACGGTCGGGTCGTTGGCGACCACGATCGCCGGCCGGCCGTCCACGGTACCGCGACCGGTGACCACCCCGTCGGCCGGGAGGCCCTGTGCCGTCGAGTTGGCGAAGCGCCCGTCCTCCACGAACGACCCCTCGTCGAAGAGCAGCGCGATCCGCTCCCGGACGTAGAGCTTGTGCTGCGACTCGAGCTTGGCTCGCCCCTTCTCCGACGGCGCGGCGGAGTCCTCGAAGGCACGTGCCAGCCGTCCACGGATGTCACCGACCCGGGCGTCCCCTCCCTCGGTGGACGGCGCGAAGGGGGCCTCGGGCTGGGTGGAAGGGGTCGTCATACCGGCTGCTCCTGCTTCGTGGACGACGGGTGGACTCTGTCCTGACGCTACTGCCGTGGCGGCGGGGCCGCGGGCGACGGCGGCGACGTCAGCTGGGCAGGCCCAGGCCGCGGGCGATGACCATGCGCTGCACCTCGCTGGTGCCCTCGCCGATCTCGAGGATCTTCGCGTCGCGGTAGAACCGGGCGACGGGGAACTCCTCCATGAACCCGTTGCCCCCGAAGACCTGGGTGGCGATGCGGGTCGCGGTGACGGCGGCCTCGGTGGAGTAGAGCTTGCAGATCGCCGCCGCCTGCTTGACCTCCTTCAGGGAGCGCCGGCCGGCGTGCAACTCGTCCTTGAGCCAGGCCGCCTTGTATGTCAGCTGGCGGGCGGCCTCGACCATCACCGCGAGGTCGGCCACCTGGAAGGAGACCCCCTGGTTGACGCCGATCGGCTTGCCGAACGCGAGGCGGGTCTTGGCGTACTCCGTCGACTCCTCGAGCATGCGCTGGGCGAGGCCGACGGCGAGCGCGCTGATCGCGATCCGGCCGTCGTCAAGGGTCTTGAGGAACTGCTTGAAGCCGTCGCCGCGGTTGCCCAGCAGGTTCGCCTCGGGCACCCGGCAGTTCTCGAAGGTCAGGCCATGGGTGTCGGAGACGTGCCAGCCGAGCTTGTCGTAGGGCGGCTCGACCGTGAAGCCGGGCGTGCCGGCCGGGACGGTGATCGCGCTGATCTCCGCCGAGCCGTCCTCCTTCTCACCGGTGCGCGCGGTGACGGTCACCACGGAGGTGATGTCGGTGCCGCTGTTGGTGATGAAGGCCTTGGCGCCGTTGAGGACCCACTGGCCGTCCTCGAGGCGGGCGCGGGTCCTCGTGGCGCCGGCGTCCGAGCCCGCTTCCGGCTCGGTGAGGCCGAAGCCGGCGAGTGCGCGCCCGGCGACCAGGTCCGGCAGCCACCGCTCCTTCTGCTCCTGCGAGCCGTAGGTGAGGATCGGGTTGATGCCCAGACCCACCCCGGCCGACAGCGTGATGCCGATCGACTGGTCGACCCGGCCGAGCTCCTCGATGGCGACGCACTGGAAGGTGAACGCCCCCTCGTCCTCGAGCCCGGCTCCTCCGAACTCCTCCGGCACGACGAGCCCGAACAGTCCCAGCTCCCCCATCTTGGGGATCAGGTCGGTCGGGAAGTGGTGCTGGCGGTCCCACTGGGCGATGTGCGGCTCGACCTCCCGCTCGGCGAAGTCGCGGACGACCTGGCGGAAGTCCTCGTGGTCCTTGCTCAGCTCGAACATGTGGGGTCCCTCGACGCATTGACGTTAACGTCAACGTAAAGCATGCTGGGCGTCGTGACAAGACGGGCAGCCCCCGAGGCGAGCATTCCCGATACGAGCGGGGTCGAGCCGACCTGGACCATCGCCGAGGTGGCCGAGGAGTTCGGCGTCACCCACCGCACCATCCGGCACTACGAGGAGCTCGGGCTGATCTCTCCCGAGCGCCGCGGCCTGCAGCGCGTCTACCACCGCCGCGACCGCACCCGGCTCGCCCTGATCCTGCGCGGCCGCCGCCTGGGCTTCCCCCTCGAGGAGATCCGCACCATCGTCAACATGTATGACGAGCCGCCGGGTGAGCAGGGCCAGCTCAGCTACCTGCTCGGCCAGATCGACGACCGCCGCCGAGACCTCGAGCAGCGGCGCCGGGACATCGAGGACTCCCTCACCGAGCTCGACGACCTGGAGCGGCGGTGCCGGGAGGACCTGCGCCGGCTGCGCTCCTGAACCGCGGCGCTGGATTCCGGCGCCGAACCTCGCCAAGATGCCTCGGGTGACGACTGCAGCCGACGGTTCCGAGTCCGTTCCGGACACACCCGACCTGTCCACCATGCCCCATGTGCCCACCCGGTGGTCGAAGGCCACCGATGTCCCCGACATGTGGCTCGACTCCTCCGACGACCCCCGCGAGGAGTCCTCCTCCGGCACGGATGAACGCAGCGTGCTGGTGGACTACCTGCGCCGCTACCGGCTCACCCTCGAGCTGAAGTGCGCCGACCTCGACCCCGCACAGCTGGCCACCCGGTCCGTCCCGCCGTCGAGCATGTCCCTGCTGGGACTGCTCCGGCACCTGTCCGACGTCGAACGTCACTGGTTCCGGCGGCAGATGGCCGGCCAGGACGCACCGCCGCTGTACTGGAGCGACCACGAGTCGGACGGCGACTTCGACGGTGCCGTCGGCGACCCGGCGGTCGTCGAGGACGCCTGGCAGCACTGGCGGGACGAGGTGGCCTTCGCCGAGCAGTTCGTGGCCGACAGCCCGGACCTCGGTGCCGTCGGCAAGGGCAGTCGCGTGCGGGACACACCGCTGCGGGACATCCTCGTGCACATGATCGAGGAGTACGCGCGCCACTGCGGCCACGCCGACCTGCTCCGCGAACGCATCGACGGCCGCGTCGGCCAGTAGCCCTCCCCCGCACCAGGCTCGATACGGCCGGGCCTGCTGCTGGACGCTCCCGAACCGGCACGGCTTGCCCCGCGGAGGAGAATGGGGGCATGGCGGTCTGTCGCGTGGAGGTCCATCGCAGTGGCGATGCCCTCCCGCGCGAAGACCAGTTGGCGTGGAAGATCGCGGAGGTTGCGGCGGATCCGGTCGAGGTCGACGACGACGTCACGCAGATGGTGGTCAACCGCCTCATCGACAACGCCGCGGTCGCCACGGCCTCACTGGCCCGCGCACCCGTCGCTGCCGCACGCGCCCAGGCCCGCGACCACCCGTACCAGCCCGGCGCCACCGTGTTCGGCGTGACCGGGCGCTACTCCCCGGAGTGGGCCGCCTGGGCCAACGCGGTCGCGGTGCGCGAGCTCGACTTCCACGACACCTTCCTCGCCGCCGAGTTCGCCCACCCGGGCGACAACATTCCCCCGGTGGTCGCGGTCGCCCAGCACGCGGCGGCACGGGGTCTCACCGGCCGGGACGTGGTCCGCGCCATCGCGACGGGCTACGAGGTCCAGATCGACCTGGCCCGCGCGATCGACCTGCACTCCCACAAGATCGACCACGTGGCCCATCTGGGCCCGTCGGTCGCGGCCGCCCTCGGCACGTTGTTGGGCCTGCGGCCGGAGGTGACCTACCATGCGATCGGGCAGGCGCTGCACACCACGACCGCCACCCGCCAGTCCCGCAAGGGCGAGATCTCCACGTGGAAGGCCTACGCACCCGCGTTCGCGGGCAAGGCCGCGATCGAGGCGGTGGACCGGGCGATGCGCGGCCAGACCAGCCCGGCCCCGATCTGGGAGGGCGAGGACGGCGTGGTGGCGTGGTTGCTGGACGGCCCGGACGCCTGTTACGAGGTCCACCTGCCGGCCGCCGGAGAGCCCAAGCGGGCCATCCTGGACTCCTTCACCAAGCAGCACTCGGCGGAATACCAGGCGCAGGCGTGGATCGACCTGGCCGCCCGGCTGGGCCGCGACCACCCGCACCTGCAGGATCCGGCCCACGTCACCGAGGTGCTCATCCGGACCTCGAACCACACCCACGCCGTGATCGGCTCCGGCGCGGGCGACCCGCAGAAGTACGACCCCGACGCCACCCGCGAGACCTTGGACCACTCGTTGCCGTACATCTTCGCCGTGGCGCTGCAGGACGGCGGGTGGCACCACGTGCGCTCCTACGAGCCCGAACGCGCCCACCGCTCCGACACGGTCGCGTTGTGGCGCAAGGTGCGCACTGTGGAGGATCCGGAGTGGACCCGCCGCTACCACTCCCTCGACCCGGCCGAACGAGCCTTTGGCGGGGAGGTCCAGATCCAAGCCACCGACGGCTCCGTCCTCACCGAGAAGATCGCCGTCGCCGACGCGCACCCGCACGGAGCGCAGCCGTTCGGTCGCGCCGACTACGTCGGCAAGTTCCGCACCCTCGCCGAGGGCGTGCTGCCCACGCAGGAGATCGACCGGTTCCTGGACCTGGCGCAGCGGCTGCCCGAGCTGGGAGCCGACGAGCTTGCCGGCCTGACCAGCACGGCCCCGGAGCAGTTCCTGACCCACGTCGCCGAACCGAAGGGGTTGTTCTGATGCTCTACGCGAACGCGACCGCTGCGGCCAAGCGGCAGGCGCTGCGCGCGCGACTCGCCTCCGGTGACCTCCTGCGCCTCCCCGGCGCGTTCAACCCCCTGTCGGCCCGGCTGATCGAGCGCAAGGGGTTCGACGGCGTCTACATCTCCGGCGCGGTCCTCTCGGCCGACCTGGGCCTGCCCGACATCGGGTTGACCACGCTGACCGAGGTGGCGACCCGCGCCCACCAGATCGCCCGGACGACCGATCTGCCGGCACTGGTCGACGTGGACACCGGCTTCGGCGAACCCATGAACGTCGCCCGCACGGTCCAGGAGCTCGAGGACGCCGGTGTCGCTGGCCTCCACATCGAGGACCAGGTGAACCCGAAACGGTGCGGACACCTCGACGGCAAGGAGGTCGTCGACGAGGCCACCGCCCGCAAGCGCATCCACGCCGCGGTCGACGCCCGCCGCGACCCCGACCTGCTGGTGATGGCGCGCACCGACATCCGGGCGGTGGCCGGGCTGCCGGCCGCTGTCGACCGGGCCAAGGCGCTCGTCGACGCCGGCGCCGACGCGATCTTCCCCGAGGCCCTGACCACCCTCACGGAGTTCGAGGCGCTCCGCCGTGCCATCGACGTGCCGATCCTGGCCAACATGACCGAGTTCGGGAAGTCCGAGCTGTTCACGGTCGACCAGTTGCGCGACGTCGGCGTGAACCTCGTGATCTGGCCCGTGTCGCTGCTGCGACTGGCGATGGGGGCTGCGGTCCGCGGACTCGATGAGCTCACCGAGCGGGGCGCCTTGACGGCCAAGCTCCCGGACATGCAGGACCGGGCGGAGCTGTACGACCTCCTCGACTACGAGGGCTACAACCACTTCGACGCGAACATCTTCAATTTCGAGGTCCGGTCGTGAACTGACCGGACCGCACGACGAGTGAGGCGAGCATGAACGATTCAACGGAGGTCAAGCAAGGACTGAACGGCGTCGTTGTCGACTACACGGCCATCTCGAGGATCGACCCGGCCACGAATTCCCTGCTCTACCGCGGCTATCCGGTGGAGGAGCTGGCTGGGCACGTGGACTTCGAAGCAGTCGCGTACCTGCTCTGGCACGGGGAGCTGCCCAGCGCCGCCGAGCTGGCGCGCTTCACCGCGACCGAGCGGTCTCGCCGCGCCCTGGACGCCAACGTCAAGCGGGTCATCGACGACCTGCCCACCGACACGCACCCCATGGACGTGCTGCGCACGGCGGTCAGCGTCATCGGCGCCAACGACACCGACGCGTGGGCCAGCGACCCCGAGGCAATCCTCGACAAGGGCCTCACCCTGTTCGCGAAGCTGCCGGCGATCGTCGCCTACGACCAGCGCCACCGGCACCAGCTGCCGCCCGTCCCGCCCCGAGACGACCTCGACTATGCCGCGAACTTCCTCTGCATGACGTTCGGCGAGGAGCCCGAGGAGGTCATCCGCCAAGCCTTCGCCACCTCGTTGGTCCTGTATGCCGAACACTCGTTCAACGCCTCGACGTTCACCGCCCGCGTCATCACCTCCACGCTGTCCGACTACTACTCCGCGATCGTCGGGGCGATCGGCGCGCTCAAGGGGCCCCTGCACGGCGGCGCGAACGAGGCGGTGCTGCACACCTTCGACGAGATCGGCGCCGCCGAGAACGTCCCGACCTGGCTCGCCGACGCACTGGACCACAAGCGCAAGGTCATGGGATTCGGGCACCGCGTCTACAAGAACGGCGACTCCCGGGTGCCCACGATGCAGGCCGCGCTGGACGCCCTCGTCGAGCACTACCGGCGGCCCGAGGTGCGCGACCTGTACGCCGCGCTGAAGGACGGCATGCAGGACCGCACCAACCTCAAGCCGAACCTCGATTACCCCTCCGGCCCCGTCTACCACCTGATCGGTTTCGACACCGAGGAGTTCACGCCGTTGTTCGTTGCCGCGCGGATGACCGGCTGGACCGCTCACATCCTCGAGCAGCGGGCCGCCAACCACCTCATCCGGCCGCTCGCGTCCTACACCGGGTTGGACGAGCGGCACGTCGCCTAGCTGTTCACCCCGCTCCGACGAGCACCATCGTCACGGCGAACACGACTCCGCTGACGATGAGCGTCACGGTGGTGAACCCGAGCACGTCGCGGATCCGCAGCCGGGCGATGGCGAGCAGCGGGATCGCCCAGAACGGCTGGATCATGTTGGTCCACTGGTCGCCGTAGGCGATGCCCATCGTGACGACGGCGGGGTCGACGCCCAGCTGCTTGGCTGCGTCGAAGAAGATCGGCGCCTGCACGGCAAATTGCCCACCGCCGCTGGGGACGAACATGTTGACCAGGCCGCCGGACAGGAACGCCCACAACCCCAGCGTCGCGGGCGAGGAGATGTGCACGAAGAAGTTGCTGAACACCTCGATCAGGCCGGTCGCCACCATCATCCCGAGGATCCCGGCATACAGGGGGAACTGGAGCAGGATGTCTCCCACGTTGCGCCCCGCGTCCGCAACGAGGCCGCCCAGCTCCTTCGGTGACCGGACGAGCAGCAGGATCAGCGCGAGGAAGGTCCAGTTGACGATGTCGAGGGTGAGCGCGAAGCCCTCCTGCGCGAAGTAGATGACCAGGTATGCCGCGAGCGCCACCCCGGCGAGCGTGGTCACCACACGGCTCGCGTCGATCCGCTCGGCCGGGGTGACGGTGCCGTCGCCCAGGTCCAGCGTGCCGTCCGAGCTCGACTCCTCGGAGGCGAGCCTGGCTCCCTCGGGAAGCTCGACGAGCCGATCTCGCGGGCCAGGGCGCAGCATCGCCATCGCTGCGGTCACCAACACGACGGCGGCGAGCGCGGCCAGCATGTTCCAGGTCGAGAAGATCGTCTCGGATACGGGGATGGTGCGGCCGACGAGCTTGTCGACGAAGCTGCCCGGCGTCGCGGCCGCGAGCGGGCCGGAGCCCGAGTAGCCCATGTGCCAGACGACGAATCCCGAGTAGCCACAGGCCACCAGCAGCGGGTAGTGCAGTCGCAGCCCGCGGGTGCGGGCACTGCGCGCCACCTCGACCGACAACAGCGCCGCGACCACGAGCCCGAGCCCCCAGGTGATGAGCGAGGCGACCGCCGCGGTGAAGGTGACGAACGCGTAGGCCTGCACCGGCGTCTGCGGCAGGGCGGCGAGGCGGTTGAGGAGCCGCCGCACCGGCCGGGTGTTGGCGAGCACATAGCCGAGCAGCAGGATCAGTGCCATCTGCGTCATGAACGCCAGCAGGCCGGTCAGCCCGTCACCCCAGGACCGCACCACCTCGACGGGTCCGGCGTCGGTGAGCGCGAGGGCGAGGATGCCGACGATGAAGGTGAGGATCACGGCGAAGACGAGCGAACCGGGCAGGTAGCGCTCGACGCCGCGCACGAGCGGGCGCGACAGGGCGCGCAGCATGACAGGACCTCCAGGGTGAGTGGATGGGGTCCGGTCACCCTAGCGACCGCCACGGCCGAGATGGCTCAGGCAGCCGGCCGGGACTCGCTGATGTAGCGCTCCATCCGGCGGTCCGGCACGACCCACAGGAGTGCCACGACGGCGAACATCGCCATGGAGAACGCTGGCTGCCACCAGGCACCGAGGATGCCGACGACGTAGAGCACCGGTGAGAGCTTCTCCTTCAGGCCCCGCCCGACGGCACGCCGCAGGTGCGAGCTCTCACCCTCGCTGCGGTAGCACATCCGCTGCATGACCACCCACGCCAGTGCGCACATCAGCAGGTCGATCCCGTAGCACGCCACCGGCGCCCGGGCGAAGTCGGAGCGGTCGGTCCACGCCGTGGTGAACGGCACGAGGGACAGCCAGAACAGCAGGTGCAGGTTGGCCCACAGCACGCGCCCGTCGATGCGCTGCACCAGCTGGAAGAAGTGGTGGTGGTTGTTCCAGTAGATCCCGATGTAGACGAAGGACAGGACGTAGGTCAGCAGGCCGCTGCCGACGCTGCCCAGGGCGGCGAACGAGTCCCCCGGCGGTGGCTTCAGCTCCAGCACCATGATCGTGATGATGACGGCCAGCACGCCGTCGCTGAACGCCTCCAGCCGGTTCGTCGGCACGGGTCACCTCCCGCTCGGTGAGCTCTCCAGCAGTATGCCGAGCACGCGCCACCGCTTGGCGTGGGCGCCCTGGCCGTGCCCCCGCCCGGGCAGGCCTCGCCACTCCGCCCGGGCCTTGCCACTCCGCCCGGGCCTTGCCGCGGGGCCGATGGCGGGCGCCCTTCAGGCATGGGTTGTTGCCCCGCCGGGTGTGGGCGGGGCTGGGGCGGGGTGGTCATAAGTGCCATCGGACTCCGGTGGTGGTGACGGTGGCGGTGAGGTTGTCGCGGTGGACGATGACGTGGTGTCGCTCGCACAGCAGGGCCGCGTTGAGCAGGCAGGTCTTCCCGCCGTCGATCCAGTGTTTGACGTGGTGGACGCGGGTCCAGGACGGGGGCCGGTCGCAGCCGGGGAAGGAGCAGCAGCGGTCCCGTTGGACCACGGCGGTGCGCAGGCCCTTGGTGAACAGGCGCTCTTGCCGGCCGACGTCCAGGGGTTCGGATTCTGAGCCGAGGACCATCGGGATGACCTCGGCGTCGCAGGCCAGGCGGCGCACGGTGCCGGCGTCGAGCAGGTCGCCT
>NZ_DASSTI010000184.1:0-32848 GCF_035708005.1 Segeticoccus sp.
TCGCGTAAGCGAACTCGACGTCGACCCGCCGCGCCTCGGCGGCGAGCTCGCCGAGCCGCGCGAGCTCGTCGTCGGGGTACGGCTCGTCCCACTTCGCGCGGTGGTAGGGGTCGTCCTTCGGCGCGTGTACCCAGGTGTCGAAGCCCTCGTCGGCACAGAAGCGGATCAGGTCGAGCCGCTCGTCGTGCGACCACGGCGTGCCGTAGAAGCCCTCGATGACTCCGCGCAAGGGGTATGCCGGCCAGTCGCGGACCTCGATGCCGGGCACCTCGGTCTGGGGCCCGGTGCCCACCAGCAGCTGGCGCAGGGTCTGCGCGGCGTAGAACGTGCCGGTCGCGTCGTGCCCGTCGAGGACGACGCTGGCGCGGCCGCCGGTCCTGCCGGTGGCCAGCACGTAACCCTCGGCGGGCAGCTTGGCGGCGTCGGCGACGCCGAGCGAGCGGAGGACGTCCCCGACGCCCGGGACGGTGTCCGGCCCCCCGACGTAGATCGCGGTGTCCTGCGGCGGGACCTGCTCGGCACTGTCCACGACCGAGACGTCCTCGGCGCCGGCCGCCTTCAGGGCCGCGCGGACGGCCGCGACGGCGGCCTCGTCGCTCTGGCCGGTCGCCACCACGGTGACGTGCTTGCCGACGCGCACCGGCTTGCCGGAGGAGTGCAGCTGCTGCGGCACCGGGTAGACCGGTGGCACGTCGACGGGTGGCAGTGCCGGCGCCCCGAGTGCCGCGGAGGACTCGGGCGCCGACCGTGGGGCGGGAGCCGAGCCGGGCGGCGAGCCCAAGGCGGTGGCCGGCGCCGCCATCCCCAGGCCGAGCAGCGGGACGGCCGCGAGCAGGGTGACGAAGCGGGTGGACAGCTTGGGCAGACGCATGGCGCAGTCCCCTCGACGGATCTGGGCTAGACCAGTCGAGAGTGTGCTCCCCCCGGCGGCATCGGTCAACACCCCACCGGTCGGGCGTGGGGCCAGGTGTGGGGGTCGGGCGTGGGTCAGCGGCCGACGGGGGCGGCGCTCGCGGCCTCGACCTCCTCCTCGAGGTCGACGTCGGCCGCCGCACCGGCGAACTGCGCCGAGTAGAGCCGGTGGTAGGCCCCTTCGACGGCGAGCAGCTCCTCGTGGGTGCCCTGTTCGACGATCGCCCCCGACTCCATGACGAGGATCAGGTCGGCGTCCCGGATCGTGGAGAGCCGGTGGGCGATGACGAAGCTGGTGCGGTCGGTGCGCAGCGCCGCCATCGCGTGCTGGACCAGCGCCTCGGTGCGGGTGTCCACCGAGCTCGTCGCCTCGTCGAGGATCAGCAGCGACGGGTCGGCGAGGAAGGCTCGCGCGATGGTGATCAGTTGCTTCTCCCCCGCACTGACGTTGCTGCCCTCCTCGTCGATCACCGTGTCGTAGCCGTCGGGCAGCGAGCGGACGAACCGGTCGACGTAGGTCGCCGTGGCCGCGGCGAGGATCTCCTCCTCGGTCGCGTCCGGCCGGCCGTAGGCGATGTTGTCGCGGATCGTCCCGCCGAACAGCCACGCGTCCTGCAGCACCATGCCGATCTGCGAGCGCAGGTCGTGGCGGGTCAGGTCGGTGATGTCGATGCCGTCGAGGGTGATCCGGCCGGAGTTGACCTCGTAGAAGCGCATGACGAGGTTGACCAGCGTGGTCTTGCCCGCGCCGGTCGGTCCGACGATCGCCACCGTGTTGCCCGGCTCCGCGACCAGCGACAGGTCCTCGATCAGCGGGGAGTCGGCCTCGTAGCGGAACGAGACGTGCTCGAACTCCACCCGCCCGTGCGGCTGTACCACCGCGGGGCTCCTGAGACGTCGCCCCTCGCGCACCGGGACCGCGTCACGGGAGTCGGGGACCTGCTCGTCGGCGTCGAGCAGGTCGAAGACCCGCTCGGCCGAGGCGACCCCGGACTGCAGCAGGTTCGCCATCGAGGCGACCTGGGTCAGCGGCTGGGTGAACTGGCGGGAGTACTGGATGAACGCCTGCACGTCACCCAGGGTCATCGCGCCGTGCGCGACGCGCAGGCCGCCGACCACGGCGACGAAGACATAGCTGATGTTCCCGATGAACATCATGGCGGGCATGATCAGCCCACTGACGAACTGCGCGCCGAAGCTGGCCTTGAACAGCTCCTCGTTCTTGGCGTTGAACGACGCCTCGACCTCGCGCTGCCGCCCGAAGACCTTGACCAGCTCGTGGCCGGTGTAGGCCTCCTCGACCTGGGCGTTGAGCGTGCCGGTGTGGGTCCACTGCGCGATGAACAGCTTCTGCGAGCGCTTGGCGATCTGCTGGGTGACCACGATCGAGACCGGCACCGCCACCAGGGCGATGACCGCCAGCAGCGGCGAGATCCAGAACATCATCACCAGGACGCCGATCACCGTGAGTAGGGAGGTGAGCAGCTGGCTCATCGTCTGCTGCAGGCTCTGCTGGATGTTGTCGATGTCGTTCGTGACCCGGCTCAGCAGCTCACCGCGCGGCTGGCGGTCGAAGTACTGCAGCGGCAGCCGGTTCAGCTTGCCCTCGACGTCGCTGCGCAGCCGCTGCACCGTCCGCTGGACGGCGTCGTTGAGCAGGTAGCCCTGGAGCCACCCGAAGATCGAGGCGACGACGTAGAGGCCGACGGCGAGCAGCAGGATCCGGCCGAGGGCACCGAAGTCGATCCCCTGACCCGGTATGACGTGCATCCCGCTGAGCATGTCCGCGAACGTGCCCTGCCCGCGTGCCCGCAGGCCCTGGATCACCTGGGCCTTGCTGACGCCGGAGGGGAGCTGGCGGCCGATGACACCGGAGAAGATCTCGTCGGTGGCCCGGCCCAGGATCTTCGGACCGATGACGGTGAAGCCGACGCTGGCGATCGCCAGCAGGACGACGGTGAGCACCCGGGCGCGCTCCGGCCGGAGCCGCCCGATGAGCCGCTTGGCCGAGGGGCCGAAGTTCATGGACTTCTCGGCCGGCATCCCCATGCCGCCCATCGGTCCCCGGCGGGCGCCGGCACCGGCCGGCGGCAGCCGGCGCGGTGACGTCGGCTCCGGTCCGCCGGGTTGCTGGCCCTCGGTGGGCGGTGCCGCGGTGCCGGCCGCCTCCTGCGGCGTGACCTGCTCCCGCGGGGCGCGTCCGGTGCGCCGACCCACGGGGCTCACGCGGCCGCCTCGACGCTCAGCTGGGACTGCACGATCTCGACATACGTCGGGCAGGTCTCCAGCAGGTCCTCGTGTCGCCCGCGGCCCACGATCCGGCCGTCCTCGAGCACGAGGATCTGGTCGGCGTCGGTGATCGTCGACACGCGCTGCGCGACGATGACGACGGTGGACCGCGCCGTGTGCGGCCGCAGCGCTGCCCGCAACCGGGCGTCGGTGGACAGGTCCAGCGCGGAGAAGGAGTCGTCGAACAGGAAGATCTCGGGCCGGGCGACCAGCGCCCGCGCGATGCACAGCCGCTGCCGCTGACCACCGGAGACGTTGGTGCCGCCCTGGGCGATCGGCGACTCGAGCTGCTCGGGCATGGCCTCCACGAAGTCCCGCGCTTGGGCGATCTCCAGGGCCTCCCACAGCTCCTCGTCCGTCGCATCCGGGTTGCCGTAGCGCAGGTTGGTCGCCACCGTGCCGCTGAACAGGTACGGCTTCTGCGGGACCAGGCCGATGCGCTGCCACAGGTCCTCCGGGGCCAGGTCGCGCACGTCGACCTCGTCGACCAGCACCTGCCCCGCGGTGGCATCGAACAGGCGGGGCACCAGCGAGACCAGGGTGGTCTTGCCCGCACCGGTGCTGCCGATGATCGCGGTGGTCTGGCCCGGCCGGGCGGTGAAGGAGATGTCCTGCAGGACCGGTGCCGCGGCGCCGGGGTAGGCGAAGGCCACCCCGCGCAGCTCGAGCTCGCCGCGCGCCGCGAGGTCCCGCACCGGGGCCTGCGGCGGACGGACCGAGGACTCGGTGGTCAGCACCTCGCCGATCCGGTCGGCGCACACCGCCGCGCGCGGGAACATGATCGCCATGAAGGTCGCCATCATCACCGAGATGAGGATCTGCATCATGTAGGCGAGGAAGGCGGTCAGCGAGCCGATCTCCATCTGGCCCGTGTCGACCCGGTGCCCGCCGAACCACAGCACCGCCACGCTGGAGGCGTTGAGGATGAGCATGACCGTGGGGAAGATCAGCACCATCAGCCGGCCGACGCCGATCGCGGTGTCGGTCAGCTCGGCGTTGGCGGCGTCGAAGCGGTCGGTCTCGTAGCGCTCACGCACGAACGCGCGCACCACCCGGATGCCGGTGATCTGCTCGCGCAGCACCCGGTTGACCACGTCGATCCGCTGCTGCATGCGGCGGAAGCCGGGGACCATGCGTCGCACGATGAGCCCGATGGACACCAGCAGCAGCGGCACCGCCACGAGCATCAGCCAGGACAGGCCGACGTCCTCGCGCAGCGCCATAATGATGCCGCCGACGCACATGATCGGCGCCGCCACGAGCATCGTGCAGGTCATCAGGACGAGCATCTGCACCTGCTGCACGTCGTTGGTGTTGCGGGTGATCAGCGACGGCGCCCCGAACTGGTTGACCTCCCGGGCGGAGAAGGTGCCCACGCGGGCGAACAACGCGCCGCGCAGGTCACGGCCGAAGCTCATGGCCGTCTTGGCGCCGAAGTAGACCGCGACGATCGAGCACCCGATCTGCAGCAGGCTCACGCCGAGCATCCACCCCCCGGTGTGGACGATGTAGCCGGTGTCCCCCTTGGCGATCCCGTTGTCGATGATGTCGGCGTTGAGGCTGGGCAGGTAGAGCGAGGCGATCGTCCCCACCAGCTGGAGCACGACCACGGCACCCAGCCACCCGGCATACGGGCGGAGGTGTTGCTTGAGCAGGCGGAACAGCACTATTCGTCTCCCCGAGTCGTTCCGTAGAGAACCACGTCGACGATCTGCGCCGGCGTGAGCAGGTGGTGGTCGGCGATCTCCGCGTGGCTGCCGGAGAAGGTGAGCAGGCGCAGCAGCCGGACCACCTCGGCAGGCGGTACGCGCAGCCGGTCGCGGTCGGGCTCGACGAGGGCGACCATGCGCTCGCCGAGGCGCTGCTGCCACGACGGTGTCGCCGCGGTGAGGGCTTCGTCGCAGTCGACCGCGTCATCCGGCGGGCGGATCATCCCCACGGCCGCCATGAGCGAGAAGATGCCGACGAAGCGGTCCTGGATCACCCCGACGAGCTCGACCAGTCGCTCGCGCAGGGGCAGGGTCGGGTCGATCTGGTCGACCCGCTCGATCAGCCCGGTGGGCCGGAAGGCGGCCCGCAGCGCCGCGTCGACGAGCTCCTCCTTGGAGTCGAAGGCGCGGAAGATCGTGCCCTCGGCGACGCCGGCGGCCTCGGCGATCTGGCGGGTGCTCACCTGCCGACCGTGCTGCCGCAGCAGCGGCAGGGTCGCCCGGATGAGCGCCTCCCGGCGCTCCTCACGCGGGAGCGCCACGGCCCGCGTGGACGAGGAAGCAGTGGTCACCCGGTGAGGATAAGTGAGTGAGCGCTCACTCACAATAGGTTTTTTCGGCCGACCAGGCGCCACCGCTGTTGCTGAAGATCCGCGGTCGCCCCGAGCACGGCAACTTCAGCAACAGTGCTTCGGCGGGATCAGCTGGGCTTGTCGAGGCCGTTCGCCTTGAGGAACTGCTGCGCGACCGCGTTCACGTCCTGGTGGTCGACCTGGACCTGCTTGTTGAGCTTGGTCAGGGTCCGGGTGTCCAGCTTGGCCGACACGGCGTTGAGCGCGTTCTTCACCGTCGGGGTGACGTCGCTCTTGACGATGAGCGGCACGACGTTCTGCACGCCGAACAGTCCCTTCGGGTCCTTGAGCACGACGAAGTGGTCCACCACGATCGAGGGGTCCGTGGTGAAGATGTTCGCCGCGTCGATCTGCCCGTTCTTCAGCGCGTTGGACAGGGCGGCGCCGGTCAGCGGCCGGAAGCTGCCGAAGACCACGCCGTAGTCCTTCTGCAGGCCGGGGATGCCCTGGGGACGCTGCTTGAACTCCGGTGGGGCGCCGAGGGTGAGGTTGCGAGCCTTGCCCTTGAGGTCGGCGATCGTCTTCAGGTGCAGCTTCTTGGCCGTCGCCGCGGTGACGGAGATCGAGTCCTTGTCCTCGGCCGCCGACCGGTTGAGGATCTCCAGCCGGGCCGGGATGAGCTTCTTGAGGCGGTTGTAGACGGCTTGGGAGTTGTCGATCTTGGCGTTCTGGTCGTAGTAGAGCGCGAGGGCGCCGGTGTACTCCGGCACCAGGTCGATCGAGCCGTCCTTGAGCGCCGCGAGGTAGATCTCGCGGCTGCCGATGTTCGGCTTCTGCGAGACCTTGACCCCCTGGGCCTTGAGCGCTCCCGCGTAGATGGCGCCGATCAGCTGGCTCTCGGGGAAGTTGGCCGAGCCGACGACGATGCCCTGCCCGCCGCCGCCCCCGCTGGCGCTGCCGGAGCCGCCCCCAGCGGCGTTGCCGGTGCTGCTGCTCGTGGCCAGCGGGCTGTTGCTGCCGCCTCCACCACCACAGGCAGCGAGGGTGAGCGCTGCCGCGCAGGCCGTGACGGTCAGGACGCTCGCGGGAGTGCGCGTGCTCTTCATCTGCTGGGCTCCTTGTCCGGTGCTGGAGTGCAAAGCGGGTCGGGGGTTCATCGTTACGGCTCGGTTCATCGTTGCGGGGCCGGGTCCACCGCGCACGTTCACGGTGTGTCGGCGGCTCCCGGAGTGGCGATCGCGCGACCGTCCGGGGCGGTCTCCACCGCCGCGCCGTCGCCGCGCCGGCGACGGGGCCGCTCGACCCGGCCGGTGAGCCCGGGCGAGACCACCAGCCGTTCGACGCCCGCGAACAGCAGGTCGACGAGCAGTGCGAGCACGGCGACGACGATCGCGCCGCTGGCCATCGCGTTGTAGTCCCGGTTGGCCAGTCCGTCGATGAGGTAGCGGCCCAGGCCACCGAGACCCACCGCCGCGGCGATCGTGGCCGTGGCGATCACCTGCAGGGCGGCGCTGCGCAGCCCGGACAGCAGCAGCGGCAGCGCGATCGGCAGCTCCACCCGACCCAGCACCTGCCGGCCGCGCATCCCCATGCCGATCGCGGCGTCGCGAGCGGCGGGGTCGACGCTGTCCACCCCCGAGTAGGTGCCGGACAGGATCGGCGGGATGGCCAGCAGCACCAGGACGATGATGCTCGGGACGCTGAAGGCCAGGCCGCCGTGGATGAACGGGCCCAGCCACAGCGCGATGGCGAACAGCAGGCCCAGGCTGGGCACGGCCCGCAGGGAGTTGGCCACCGACACCGCGCTACGGACCCGGCCGGTGTGCCCGACGAGCAGGCCCAGCGGGATGGCGATCGCCGCCGCGATGACGAGGGTGATGCCGGTGTACTCCAGGTGCTCCAGCACCCGCTGGGGGACGCCGGAGGGACCGGACCAGTTCGCCGGGTCGCCGAACCAGGCGACGATGCCTTGGATCATGCGGCCGCCACCCGCTGCCAGGGGGTGAGCAGCCGGGTGGCCAGCTGGATGACCAGGTCGAACAGCAGCGCCAGGACGATGCAGGACACGATGCCGACGACGAGCTCGGTGCCGAAGCTGCGGGCATAGCCGTCGGTGAGGAAGAGGCCGAGCTGGGAGACCCCGATGAGCGAGGCGACGCTGACGATGCTCACGTTGCTGACGGCCGCGACCCGCAGCCCGGCCGAGATCACCGGCACGGCCAAGGGAAGCTCCACCCGGAAGAACCGGGACACCCGCGTGTAGCCCATGGCGGTGGCGGCCTGGTTGACGTCGTCGGGCACCGCGCCGAGCCCGTCGGCGACGGTGCGCACGAGCAGCGCCACGGTGTAGATCGTCATGGCGACGATGACGTTGACCGGGTCCAGGATGCTGCGCCCGAGGATGCCCGGCAGCAGGATGAACAGCGCCAGCGAGGGGATGGTGAACAGCAGCCCGCTGCCGGCGATCAGCGGTGGGTAGAGCAGCCGGTAGCGCCGGGCCAGCCAGCCGATCGGCAGCGAGATCACCAGGCCGAGCAGCAGCGGCAGCCCCGCGAGGTAGATGTGCTGCAGCCCGTAGGACAGCACGTCGTCGGTGTGGTCGAGGAACCAGCTCACGCGCCGCTGCTCCCTGCGACGTCCGCGATGTCGGCCAGCCCCTCGACGTGCTCGGCCTCGGGGCGCTCGGTCTCCTCGATGGCGGTCAGCACCTCGTGGGCCCGGACGGTGCCGAGCAGCCGGCCGTCACCGTCGACGACCACCCCGCGCCGGCTCGGGGAGGACAGGGCGGCGTCGAGGGCCGCCCGCAACGGCCCGTCCTCGCGCGCCAGCGTGCCACCGCGGTGCAGCATCTCGGGGGTGATCTCGGTGAGCAGCCGGTCAGGCTCGACCCAGCCCAGCGGTCGCCGCTCCTCGTCCACGACCAGCAGCCACGGGTCCCGCGTCGCCTCGCGCGCTTGCGCCGGGTAGGTGCCCAGCTGCGTGGTGGGTTCGGGACGCAGCCGCAGCGGCGGGGTCTGCTGGAAGCTCAGTCCGCGGTAGCCGCGGTCGCGTCCGACGAAGTCCGCCACGAAGTCGTCGGCCGGGTGGGCGAGCAGGTATGCCGGCTCGCTCAGCTGGGCGAGCCGTCCCCCGACGCGCAGGACGGCCACCTGGTCACCGAGCTTGATCGCCTCGTCGATGTCGTGGGTGACGAACAGGATCGTCTTGTCGAGGTCGTCCTGCAGGCGCAGGAACTCGTCCTGGAGCTGCTCGCGGACCACGGGGTCCACCGCGCTGAACGGCTCGTCCATGAGCATCACCGGCGGGTCGGCCGCGAGCGCCCGGGCCACCCCGACGCGCTGCTGCTGGCCGCCGGAGAGCTGGGCGGGGTAGCGCTCGGCGAGGTGACCCGGCAGGCCGACCAGCTCGAGCACCTCCCGGGCCCGCGACCGGGCCCGCGCCTTCGACCAGCCCAGCAGCAGGGGAACGGTGGCGACGTTGTCGATGACGCGCTTGTGCGGGAACAGGCCACCGTGCTGGATGACGTAGCCGATCCCCCGCCGCAGCGCGGCGGCATCCATCGAGGCGTTGTCCTGGTCGTCGAGCAGGATCCGGCCGCCGGTGGGCTCGATCATCCGGTTGACCATGCGCAGGCTGGTCGTCTTGCCGCACCCCGAGGGGCCGACCAGCACCGTGATCTGCCCGGTCGGGGCCTCCAACGTGAGGTCGTCGACCGCGACCGTTCCGTCCGGGTAGCGCTTGGTGACGCCGTCGAACCGGATCATGAGGTTCAACCTAACCGCTCCGGCTGACGCATCCCAGCCTGTTGCCGCCCCGTGCGTGCCTCGTGGTGAGGCGGTGACCGTGCGTGACCGGCTCGGCCCGGCCACCGCCGGGGTCAGGCGCAGCCGGGCAGGAGGGACTCGAGCACGAAGTCGGTGGTGAGCCGGTGCCAGCGAGGCGCGCGCCACAGCATGGTGTGCTCGCCTCCCTCGACGACGGCATAGGTGACCTCCACCCCCGCGGCACGGGCGCGGTCGGCATACCGCCGGCTCTCCCCGGCGGAGGTGATGCGGTCCGCCGTGCCGTGGGCGATGAGCAGGCGACGCCCGTCGAGCTGGGCGACCGGGTCCTCGCCGGTCAGCCACGGGGCGAGGGCGACCACGCAGCGCACCCCCTCGGCGCCGGCCGCATGGACGGCGGCGCGACCACCCATGGAGTGCCCGACCAGGGCGACGGGCAGGCCGGGGTGGCGCCGGGTGAGCTCGGTGAGCGCAGCCACCGTGTCACCCACCGGCGCGCGGTCCGCACCGTTCCAGCCGCGCACGGCGAAGCGCAGCCGGGCCACGACCAGCTGGCCGCGCGAGCGGCGGGCGAGGTCGCGGGCCACGGGCACCATCCGCAGCACGGCCGGCCCCCACCCGGGCACCGGGGCCCGGCTGTCCTCCGCCCCGCCGTGCAGCACGAGCACGACGCCGCGGGCACCGGCCGGGGCCGTGACCGAGGTCAGCTGTGCGCCGCTCATCCGCGGCGGGTTCAGACCGGGCTGCGGTGGAAGTTCTGGAACGAGCGGCTGGCGGTCGGGCCCCGCTGGTCCTGGTAGTGCGAGCCGTACTTCGCGCTGCCGTAGGGGTTCTCCGCCGGGCTGGACAGCTGGAAGAAGCAGAGCTGGCCGATCTTCATGCCGGGCCACAGCATGATCGGCAGGGTCGCGACGTTGGACAGCTCCAGGGTGACGTGGCCGCTGAAGCCCGGGTCGACGAATCCGGCGGTGGCGTGGGTGAGCAGGCCGAGCCGCCCCAGGGAGGACTTGCCTTCCACGCGGGCCGCGAGGTCGTCCGGCAGGGTGACCAGCTCCAGCGAGGAGCCGAGCACGAACTCGCCCGGGTGGAGCACGAAGCCGTCCTCGGCGTCCACCTCCACGAGGCGGGTCAGCTCGGGCTGGTCCTGGGCCGGGTCGATGTGCGGGTACTTGTGGTTGTCGAACAGCCGGAAGAACTTGTCGAGCCGCACGTCGATGCTCGACGGCTGGATCATCGACGGGTCATAAGGATCGACGCACACACGGCCACCGTCGATCTGGGCGCGGATGTCGCGGTCGGAGAGCAGCACGCGCGAAAGGCTAGCCCGAGGGAGGGTCCTTGCCGCCGCGCGCCCGTCGGTTAGACTTCCCGCGCGTCGTGCAGAACGGCCCGCACGGGCCGGTCATGGACGCGTGCGGGCGTAGTTCAATGGTAGAACATCAGCTTCCCAAGCTGAGAACGCGAGTTCGATTCTCGTCGCCCGCTCCCTCCCCTCGTTTCACCGTGTGACGCTCCGGGTACCACCCTCGACGCGCCCCTTGGCGCACTTCATCGCGGGCCGGTTCACGTAACGGAGCACCTTGTGCCGCACCTCGACTCGCTGGCCGGCGCGGTCAGCACCCCACGCGAGTGGGTGCGGCGCCGCCGCGACTGGCTGGTGGGCGAGGTCGGCGGCCCGGCCCGCTTCCGCGTCGTGGCGCTGCTGGCCGGGGTCCTCGCGCTCGACGGCGCCGACAAGGGCACCGTCTCGAGCGCCGCGAACAACCTCGAGCAGGCCTTCGGGGTCGGCAACACCGAGTTCGGCCTGCTCGTCACGGCCTCCACCCTCGTCGGCGCGGTCGCCACGCTGCCGGTCGGCGCACTGACCGACCGGGTGCGCCGCACCTGGCTGCTCGGCAGCAGCATCGTGCTGTGGTCGCTGGCCATGTTGGTCAGCGGCGCCGCGCAGTCCTACGACTGGATGCTGCTGTCACGCGTCGCGCTCGGAGCGGTGACCGCGACCGCGGGGCCGACGGTGGCGTCGCTGACCGGTGACTTCTTCCCGGCCGTCGCGCGGGCCCGGATGTACGGCTTCATCCTCGGCGGTGAGTTGCTGGGCACCGGCTTCGGGTTCGTCGTGTCGGGCTACCTGACCGCCCACGTCGGCTGGCGGTGGGGGTTCTGGTGGCTCGTGATCCCCAGTGCCATCCTGGCGCTCCTCATGTTTCGGCTGGCCGAGCCGGCGCGGGGCGGGCAGAGCCGGTTGCAGCCGGGGCAGGCCGACATCCGGGACGTCAGCGAGGTCGCCGACGCCCCGGTACCGGACGGCGCGGAGGAGGAGGCAGCCGAGCAGGCCGAGAGCCGCGACGTCGCCGGCGCGGTGCACCAGCGCAGCGACATCGAGCCCTACCGCGCCCAGATCCTCACCGAGGACCCCGCGAAGAAGAGCCTGTGGTGGGCGGTCGGCTACGTCCTGCGGGTGCGCACCGACGTCGTGGTCATCGTCGCCTCGGCCCTGGGCTACTTCTACTTCTCCGGCCTGCGCACCTTCGCGGTGATCTTCGCCCAGGGCCACTACAGCGTGTCCAAGACCGTCGCCTCGAGCCTCATCCTCATCATCGGGCTGGGGGCGCTGGCCGGCGTGTACGTCGGCGGCCGTTTCGCCGACCGGCTCATGGCCCGGGGCGTCGTGGCGGCGCGCGTCGTGGTGCCGGTCGTCGTGCTGTTCGCGATCTCGCCGTTCCTCGCGCCCGCCTTCTGGGTGACCAACCTCTGGATCGCGGTGCCGCTGCTGACCGTGGGCGCCGGCCTGCTCGGCGCGGCCAACCCGCCACAGGACGCGGCGCGGCTCGACATCATCCACCCCCACCTGTGGGGCCGCTCCGAGGGCGTGCGCACCACCCTGCGCGGCCTGCTCGACGCGGCCGCGCCACTCACCTTCGGCTGGGTCTCGGACAACTGGTTCGGCGGCTCGGTGAGGGTCGGCGCCAGCACCTCCCACGGGTCCGGGCAGGCGCTGTCCTACACCTTCCTGGTCTTCCTCGTCGTGCTCATCGCCGCCGGAGGGATCGTCGCGATCGCCCTGCACACCTACCCGCGCGACGTCGCGACCGCCGACGCGTCGGTGCGCAACACCCTCGGGGAGGAGGCGGCGGAGGGCGCGAGCTGACCGGAGCCGGTCAAGGACGCAGGCACCCGCGCAACCACTCGGCATACCGCTCGTCGGCGGCGGCCACGGGAACGGCCAGGACCTCCGGGGTGTCGTAGGAGTGCTCCGCGCGCACCCGCCGGCAGAGCCGGTCGAACACCGACCGCGCGCTCTTGGCGAGCAGCAGCACCTCCGGCTCGTGCTCGACCGCCCCCTGCCAGCGGTAGCAGGAGGTGATCTCCACCAGCTGCACGCAGGCCGCGAGGCGCTCGTCGACCAGCAGGTCGGCCAGCCGCCGCGCCTCCTCCCCGGACCCCGCGGTCACCCGCACCTCGAGCAGCTCGTCCGTCGTTCCGCGCATCGTGGGCATGTCCTCACCGTAGGAGGGGTATGCCGTGCGCCTGCGGAACCGGTGGCGGGGGCAGCAGGTGCCCGACGCGAGCCGATCCGGGTGCGCCACCCGGGTTTGCTCCCTCCCGGCGGAACTGTAAGGTAAGCCTCGCCTTAGTAAGTGATTCCTCAGTGAAGGGAGCCCCGCGCTGTGAGCGCACGAGCACGTCTGGCCCTGGTCGCCACCGGAGTGGCCGTCGCCCTGACCGCCGCCGGCTGCGGAGGTGGAAGCAGTGCCGCGAGCGGCAGCAGCTCCGGAAGCGATGCGGGCAGCGGACAACCCCTGACGCTGTACAACGCCCAGCACGAGGCACTGACCCAGGCGCTCGCCGACGGCTTCACCAAGAAGACCGGCATCAAGGTGCAGATGCGCAACGGCGAGGACTCGGAGATGGCCAACCAGCTCCTGCAGGAGGGCAAGCAGTCCCCCGCGGACGTCTTCCTCACCGAGAACTCGCCGTCGATGGACCTCGTGGCCAGCAAGGGGCTCCTCGCCACGGTGAACGCCACGGCGCTGCAGAACATCCCGGCGCGCTACGTGCCCAGCGACCACAAGTGGGTCGGCTTCGCCGCGCGCTCCACGGTCCTCGCCTACAACAAGAAGCTCTCGGCGGCGGACCTGCCGCACTCGATCATGGACCTGGCCAAGCCGAAGTGGAAGGGCCGGATCGGCTTCTCCCCCGCGGGCGCCGACTTCCAGGCCATCGTGAGCGCCGTGCTCCACCTCAAGGGTGAGCAGGCCACCGCGCAGTGGCTGAAGGGGCTGAAGGAGAACGGCAAGGTCTACGACGGCAACACCGCGGTGATGCAGGCGGTCAACGACGGGCAGATCGACGCCGGGATCATCTACCACTACTACTGGTACGGCGACCAGGCCGAGTCCGGCGCCAACAGCAACAACGTCAAGCTCGAGTACTTCGGCCACCAGGACCCCGGCGCCTTCGTCTCCGTGTCCGGCATCGGCGTGCTGAAGTCGAGCGACCAGCAGAAGGAGGCACAGGAGTTCGTCGACTACGTGACCTCCCAGGCCGGCCAGCAGCGCCTCGCCGACAGCGGCACGTTCGAGTACCCCCTCAACCCCAAGGCGAAGCCGAACCCCGCCCTGAAGCCGATGTCCTCCCTCGACGCGCCGAAGATCGACCCCTCGACCCTGAACGGGCCGAAGGTCATCTCGCTCATGCAGCAGGCCGGGCTGCTCTAGCTCTAGAAGGCGACCACTGCAGATGAGCGCGACCACCACGAGACCCAGCGGCGCCGGCTCCCGGCGCCGCTGGCGGCTGCCAACCCCGGGCACCGGCCGCTACCCGCCGGTCCTCATCGGGATCTCGGTCCTGGTGGTGCTGCTCGCCCTCATCCCGCTGTTCTTCGTCGCCAGCTACACCGTCAGCATCGGCTGGGGCGAGGCGAGCCGGCTGGTGCTGCGGGCGCGCGTCGGCATGCTCCTCGAGCACACGGTGGCGCTCGTCGTCGGCTCGATGCTGCTGAGCATCGTCATCGGCACGGGCGCCGCCTGGCTCGTCGAGCGGACCACCCTGCCCGGTCGCCGGATCTGGAACGTCCTGCTGGCAGCTCCGCTCGCCGTGCCGGCCTTCGTCAACAGCTACGGCTGGGTGTCCCTCACCCACGCGGTGGAGGGGTATGCCGGTGCCCTCCTGATCGTCACCCTCTCCTACTACCCCCTCGTCTACCTTCCCGTGGCGGCGGCGCTGCGCGGGCTCGACCCGGCGCTGGAGGAGACCGCCCACTCGCTCGGCCTGGGGTCGTGGGGCGCCTTCCGGCGGGTGGTGCTGCCGCAGCTGCGGCCGGCGATCCTCGGCGGGGCGCTGCTGGTGGGGCTGCACCTGCTCGCCGAGTTCGGCGCCCTGCAGATGTTGCGCTTTCCGACCTTCACCACGGCCATCTACGACCAGTACCAGTCCAGCTTCAACGGCCCGGCCGCCAACATGCTCGCCAGCGTGCTGGTGCTGTGCTGCCTCGTGCTACTGCTGGCCGAGCTGCGGCTGCGGGGGCACCGGCGCTACGCGCGGGTCGGCCGGGGCGCCGCCCGGCGCGCCGAGCCGCACCGGCTCGGCCGGCTCACCCTCCCGGCGCTGTCCTCGGTCCTGCTCGTCGTCGGGCTCGCGGTGGTCGTGCCGGTGGGCAGCCTGGTGCACTGGCTCGTGGTCGGCTCCTCCACGTCCTTCCCGGTCGGCGACCTGCTCGTGACCGGCGCGACCTCGGTCGGGCTCGGCGCCGCCGCGGCGCTGGTGACGACCGCGCTCGCCGTGCCGGTCGCCTGGCTCGCCGTGCGCCACCGGTCCGTGCTGTCGGTGCTGCTGGAGCGGTGCACCTACTTCGGCAACGCCCTACCGGGCATCGTCGTCGCGCTCGCGCTGGTCAGCGTCACGTTGGCCGTGCTGCCCGCCGTCTACCAGACCATCTGGGTGCTGCTCGGCGCCTACGCGATCGTCTCGATGCCTCGGGCGATGGTGAGCGCAAAGGCGGCCATGCTGCAGGCCCCCCCGGTGTTCGGTGACGTGTCGCGCTCCCTGGGGATGGGGCCACTGCGGACCTTCCGCCGCGTGGTGCTCCCCCTGATCGCGCCCGGGCTGGGCGCCGGCGCCGCGCTCGTCTTCCTCGCGGTCGCGACCGAGTTGACCGCCACCCTGCTCCTGGCACCCATCGGAACCCGTACGCTGGCCACGCAGTTCTGGGCCAACCAGGCCAGCCTCGCCTACGGTGCCGCCGCGCCGTATGCCGCCCTGATGGTCCTGATCTCGCTGCCGGCGACCTACCTGCTCACCCGGGAGGCCCGACGTCCCGAGCAGGCCGTGCCCCGTGCCGACCCCGACGTCACCGACCTCACGGGCGACGGCGGCCCCGGTGCCCGGAGGGAGCAGTCGATGCGAGTCGAGGAGGTGTCCGCGTGACCGCCCTGACCGTCCGCGGCGTGACCAAGCGCTTCGGCAGCACCGAGGTGCTGCGTGGTGTCGACCTCACCGTGCCCGACCGCGCCCTCACCGCGGTGCTGGGCCCCTCCGGGTGCGGCAAGACCACGATGCTGCGGATCATCGCCGGCTTCCTGGACCCCGACGGCGGGACGGTGGCCTTCGGTGACCGGGTCGTCGCCGGCGAGGGCCGGGCCGTGCCACCGCAGAAGCGTCGGGTCGGCTACGTGCCCCAGGAGGGTGCGCTCTTCCCCCACCTGACGGTGGCGGAGAACATCGGCTTCGGGCTGCGCCACTCCGCGCGGCGGCAGTCCTCGCGGATCGCCGACCTGCTCCGGCTGGTCGGGCTCGCGCCGTCGCTGGCCGCGCGCCGGCCCGACGAGCTCTCCGGCGGCCAGCAGCAGCGGGTCGCGCTCGCCCGGGCGCTGGCGCCCAACCCCTCGGTCGTGCTGCTCGACGAGCCGTTCGCCTCCCTCGACGCCGGGCTCCGCGAGGCCACCGGCCACCAGGTCGCCACCGCCCTCCGCGAGGCGGAGGCCACCGCCATCCTCGTCACCCACGACCAGAGCGAAGCCCTGTCGCTGGCCGACCAGGTCGCCGTGATGCGCGAGGGCCAACTCGTCCAGGTCGCCACCCCGCGTGAGGTCTACCAGTCCCCCGCGGACGCCGGCGTGGCGCAGTTCGTGGGGGCCGCGGCCCTCGTGGAAGCCACCTCCGGTGGTCAGCCGGGGCGGGTGGACTCGCCGCTCGGCATGCTGCAGCTCAGCTCCCCGAACGGCCACGACACCGCCCGGGTGCTGGTCCGTCCCGAACAGGTGCGGCTGCGACCCCTGGGCCAGGGCGTGCCCGCCCTCGTGGCCGACGTCAGCTACTACGGCCACGACGCTGCCGTGCGCCTCCGGCTGGACAGCAGCCCGAGGCTGACCGTGGTCGCCCGCGTCCTCGGCACCGAGGTGCCCGAGGTCGGCGACCACGTCGGCGTCGAGGTCGTCGGCACCGTCTCCGCGGTGCCGGCCACTCCCGCCTCCTGACCCGGGGACGAGCCTCCCGCCGGGGCCAAGCCCGGCCACGCGCCGACTTCTGCACCCACCCAACCAGCCCGACCGGCACTACCCCGGCCACGCGCCGACGTCTGCACCCACCCAACCAGCCCGACCGGCACCACTCCGGCCACGCGCCGGCTTCTGCACACGATCGCTGTGGGCTGAATCGCTCTGGGCGGAACCGCTTGCACGAGTTACTGGCCAGTAGCATGATGGAAGTTACCCACCGGTAACCCTGCGGCTGACGCCGAGGACCACGGTCGAAGGAGCGCGACATGGGTCACTACCAGAGCAACGTGCGGGACCTCGAGTTCAACCTGTTCGAGGTCTTCGGCCGTGGTGCGGTCCTGGGGGCGGGACCGTACGCGGAGGTCGACCCGGACACCGCGCGCGAGATGATCCACGGCCTGGCCCACCTGGCCGAGACCGACCTCGCGGCCAGCCTGCTGGAGTCGGACCGGACGCCACCGACGTTCGACCCGGCGACCGGGGCGGTCGAGCTCCCGGAGGCGTTCAGGAAGTCCTACCGCGCCTACGTCGACTCCGGCTTCTGGAACGTCGACCTGCCCGCCGACCTCGGCGGCACCGTCGTCCCGCCGTCACTGCGCTGGGCGATGAACGAGCTCATCCTGGGCGCCAACCCGGCGATCGCGATGTATGCCGCGAGCTACTCCTTCGCCAAGGTGCTCCACCTGTTCGGCACCGAGGAGCAGCAGCGGCTCGCCGAGCTCATGGTCGAGCGCCACTGGGGCGCGACCATGGTCCTCACCGAACCGGACGCCGGGTCCGACGTCGGCGCCGGCCGCACCAAGGCGGTGCAGCAGCCCGACGGCACCTGGCAGCTGACCGGCGTCAAGCGGTTCATCACGTCGGCCGAGCACGACCTGACCGACAACATCGTCCACTTCGTGCTCGCCCGGCCCGAGGGCGCGGGACCGGGCACCAAGGGACTGTCGCTGTTCATCGTGCCGAAGTACCACGTCGACCTCGAGACCGGCGAGCTGCGCGGGCGCAACGGGGTCCAGGTCAGCAACGTGGAGCACAAGATGGGCCTGAAGGTCTCGACCACCTGCGAGCTCCGGTTCGGCGAGAAGGACCCGGCGGTCGGCACCCTCCTGGGTGGCGTGCACGACGGGATCGCGCAGATGTTCCGCGTGATCGAACACGCTCGGATGCTGGTGGGCACCAAGGCGATCGCCACCCTGTCCAGCGGCTACCTCAACGCCCTGGCCTATGCCAAGGAGCGCGTGCAGGGAGCCGACCTGACCCAGCAGGCCGACAAGACCGCGCCGCGGGTCACCATCACCCACCACCCCGATGTGCGCCGTTCGCTGATGCTGCAGAAGGCGTATGCCGAGGGGTTGCGTGCGCTGGTCCTGTTCACCGCGACCCAGCAGGACGTGGTCGACCAGCACCAGCTGGAGTCAGGTGACCTCACCGGATCCGTTCCGCTGGAGCCGGATTCACCGGCCGGAATGGCGGAGCGGATCAACGACCTGCTGCTGCCGATCGTCAAGGGTCTCGGCTCGGAGCGGGCCTGGGTGCTGCTCGGGACGGAGTCGCTGCAGACGTTCGGCGGGTCCGGGTTCCTGCAGGACTACCCGATCGAGCAGTACGTCCGGGACGCCAAGATCGACACCCTCTACGAGGGCACGACGGCGATCCAGGGGTTGGACTTCTTCTTCCGCAAGATCGTCCGCGACAAGGGGCAGGCGCTCGGCCACGTTGCCGCGCAGGTCCAGAAGTTCGCCAAGGAGACCGGGCACGGGTCGCTCGACGTGGAGCGCGAGCTGCTCGGCAAGGCGCTCGACGACGTGCAGGCGATCGTGGGGGCGATGGTCGGGGACCTGATGCGGTCCGATGCCCGGAACGGCGGTGAGCCGGCGAACCTCTACAAGGTCGGGCAGAACACCTCTCGCCTGCTGCTCGCCGCCGGTGACCTGGTCGTCGGATGGTTGCTGCTGCGGCAGGCCGAGGTCGCCGGGCGGCGGCTCGAGGAGGCCGAGCTGTCGGCGGCGGACCGGCACTTCTACGAGGGCAAGGTCGCGGCGGCCCGGTTCTTCGCGCGCACCGTGCTGCCGAAGCTGGCTGCCGAGCGCGTCATCGCCGAGGCCACCGACAACGCGCTCATGGAGGTGCCCGAAGAGGCCTTCTGACCGAGCGGGGAGCCTAGGCTGGCCGCCGTGGCCGACACCGCGGACGTGGGCGTGATCGTCCTGTGCGGCGGGACCTCCCGCCGGATGGGCGGCACCGACAAGACCGCCCTCCCCCTCGGCGAGCACACCGTCCTCGACCACCTGCTCGACGAGCTCCCGGCGAACTGGCCGGTCGTGTGCGTCGGGGTCGAACGGCCCACCCGTCGGACGGTCGCGTGGACGCGGGAGGCGCCGCCCGGAGGCGGCCCCGTCGCCGGGATCGCCGCCGGCCTCGAGCACGTGACCACCGGCATCGTGGCGGTGCTCGCGGGTGACCAGCCGTTCGCCGGCCCCGCCGCGGGCGAACTGGTCGAGCAGCTCGCCCGACACCCGAAGGCCGACGCGGCGACGGCGCTGGACGGTGAGGGGCGCCGCCAGCCGTTGCTCACGGCATACCGCACGCTGGTCCTGCGCCGCGCGGTCCCCGAGCCCGCCGCGGACGCCCCGGCCCGGCACCTGCTGGCGGCGCTGACGGTCCTCGAAGTGCCGCAGCCGGACGAACGCACGCACGACGTCGACACCCCGGAGGCGCTGGCGCGAGCCCGGCATAGGGTCGAACCATGAAGGCCATCACCATTCCGGAACCCGGCGACCCCGACGCCCTCGTCCCGGCCGACGTCCCCATGCCCGCGCCGGCGGCCGGTGAGGTCCTCGTCGACGTGGCGGCGGCGGGGGTCAACCGCGCGGACGTGATGCAGCGACTCGGCAAGTACCCGCCGCCCGCGGGCGAGCCGGAGTACCCGGGCCTCGAGGTGAGCGGCACCGTCCGCGAGCTCGGTGCGGGCGTGGACGGCTGGTCGGTGGGGGACGAGGTGTGCGGGCTGCTGGCCGGCGGCGGGTATGCCGAGCAGGTCGCCGTGCCGGCCGGGCAGCTCCTCCCGGTGCCGCGCGGGGTGTCCCTGGAGCAGGCGGCCGCGCTGCCGGAGGTGGCCTGCACCGTCTGGTCCAACGTGTTCCTCACCGCGAACCTGCAGCCGGGCGAGACCCTCCTCGTCCACGGCGGCAGCAGCGGCATCGGCACCATGGCGATCCAGCTCGCCCGCGAGGTGGGCGCGCACGTCGCGGTGACGGCGGGGACCGCGGAGAAGCTGAAGGTCTGCCGCGAGCTCGGCGCCGAGGTCCTCATCAACTACAAGGAGCAGGACTTCGTCGAGGAGCTCTCGGCGGCGACCGGCGGGCACGGCGCCGACGTGATCCTGGACAACATGGGCGCGACGTACCTCGACCGCAACGTGTCCGCACTCGCCGCCTCCGGGCGACTCGTGATCATCGGGATGCAGGGGGGCCGCAAGGGGGAGCTCGACATCGGCAAGCTCCTGGCCAAGCGGGGTGCGGTGATCGCGACGAGCCTGCGGGCCCGCCCCCGGGAGGAGAAGGCCACGATCGTCGCCGCGGTGCGCGAGCACGTCTGGCCGCTGGTCGAGTCCGGCCGAGTCCGGCCGGTGGTCCACGAGGCGTTCCCCCTGGCCCGGGCGGCGGATGCCCACCGGGCCCTGGACGCCGACCACGTCGGCAAGATCCTGCTGACGACCTGAGCTCGTCGCTCAGGGCAGCCAGAGCGCGATGCCCTCGGTGAACGATGCCCGTGCGGTGAGCATGGGGAAGAGCCGTTCGCCCCGGATCCGCTGGACCACGGGCGCCGCGACGTCGGGGTGCTCCCGCAGCGAGGCGTAGAGGTCCTGGACCGGCACGCCGCGGGCGGGCAGCGGCTGCCCGGTCGCCCGCCGGTACCCGGCGAGCACTGGCACGATGACCACGGGCTCGAGGCGGTCCTCCCCCGAGACGCCCGAGCGGTGGACGCGGAGCAGCATCTGGACCAGGCTCACCGCCAGGCCGAGCAGGATGCCGGCGAGGAAGGCGGCGGGACGCCCGCCGAGCACCGTGCCGACGGCCACGAAGACGGCGGTGGCCGCCACCCCGAGCAGCGGCAGGAGCGGTGGACGCCGTCCGGGTTCGTGGGCGGGCTCGCCGAGGGCCAACCGCTCGGCCACCGCCTCGACCACCCCCTCCCCCGCGGCGACGACCACCCGGCAGTCCCGCGTGACCAGCGCGAGGACCGCCTGGACGTTGGTCCGGAACCACCGGGCGGCCCAGAACACGAAGACCCGGGTGAGCACGGTCGCCAACAGGACCTGGGCCACGAGGTGCGAGGGCTCCAGGCCGGGCACCTCCCGCGGCAGCAGCGCGACGATGAGCACGGGGAAGGCCAGCAGCACCAGGGCGACCCACCAGTGGGTGGACACCAGGAAGGGACGTCGCGGCAGCCGGCGCGCGAGCACCTGGGCGCTCGGCGCTCCGGCGTCACCGGACGACAGGCGGGGCCGGGCACTCACGCGGTCCAGTGAAGCACTCTCGTCAACGGTTGCGGCTCGGGCGGCACGCCGCAGCTTGGGCGGAGATGCTTGACCGAGCCGGGCATACCCGGTATACCTCTTTCCACCAGTAACAATACTGAGTATGCAGGGGTGGTGGTCCCGTGTCGCCGAGTCAGCCGATCCGGCACAGCCTGTTGGCCCTCCTCGCCGAGGAGCCGATGTACGGCGCGCGGTTGCGCACCGAGTTCGAGGCCCGCACCGGCGGGACCTGGCCGCTCAATGTCGGTCAGGTCTACACGACGCTGGCACGGCTCGAGCGTGACGGGATGGTGGAGGCCGAGGGTCAGGCCGACGCCTCCGAGGAGCAGGGCACCATCAGCTACCGCCTCACGCAGCAGGGGCGTGAGGAGGTCGCGCGCTGGTGGGGCTCCCCCGTCGGCCGGGACACCACCCCTCGCAACGAGCTGGCGATCAAGCTCGCCCTCGCGGTCACGATGCGGGACGTGGACGTCGCTGCCGTCGTGCAGACGCAGCGCACCGCGACCGTGCGCCACCTGCAGGAGCTCACGCGGCTGAAGGCGACCGGCGCCGGTGACCCCGCCGGCACGGCCACCGCCGGCGCCGAGCCGGCCGCCGACCTCGCGTGGCAGCTGGTGCTCGACAACCTCGTCTACACCGCCGAGGCGGAGGTGCGCTGGCTGGACCACGTGGAGTCGCGTCTCGCCCGGCGCGCCCGCGCCACGCAGGCCGCCCGCACGACCGGTATGCCGGAAGCCGCCGACCGATCCGCCCTCCCCTCGCCTGCCCCGCAGGAGAGCGAGCACGCCGGCGGGAGCCCGCGATGAGCACCCCTGCGGTGGTGCTGCAGCAGGTCAGCCGGGTGCACGGCAGCGGCGCCACGCGGGTGCAGGCGCTGACCGACGTGTCGCTGCAGGTCGGCGCAGGGGAGCTCGTCGCCGTCATGGGCCCGAGCGGCTCGGGCAAGTCCACGCTGCTCAACCTCGCCGGCGGGCTGGACCGGCCGACCGGCGGCACCGTGCTCATCGGCGGCGTCGACACCACCAGCCTGTCCCAGGGCCGGCTGGCACAGCTGCGCCGGCGGCAGGTCGGGTTCGTCTTCCAGGACCTCAACCTCATCCCGTCGCTGACCGCGGCGGAGAACGTCGCGCTGCCGCTGGAGCTCGATGGCCTCGGGGTCCGGGCCGCGCGCGAGCAGGCGGTGGCGTCGCTGGACGATGTCGGGCTGGCCGACCTGGCCGACCGCTTCCCCGAGCACATGTCCGGCGGCCAGCAGCAGCGCGTCGCGATCGCCCGGGCCCTGGTCGGTCCCCGCCGGGTGGTGCTCGCGGACGAGCCGACCGGCGCCCTCGACTCCCAGACCGGTGAGGCGGTCCTGCAGGTGTTGCGCGCCCGCTGCGACGCCGGGGCCGCCGGCCTGCTGGTGACCCACGAGGCCCGGCACGCTGCCTGGGCCGACCGGGTGGTGTTCCTGCGCGACGGGGTGGTCGTCGACACGACCGGCACCCCGCCGACGCCGGAGTCGCTGCTCGACCCGGCGCAGGCCGGCTGAGGTGGCCCACCGCGAGCGCCCCGCGGACGACCCGCGGGGCGCCGGGCCGGCACCCGCCGCCTGGTGGGCGAGCTGGCGCAGCGCCCTGCGCCTGGCCCGGCGGGACATCGCCCGGCACCGCGGACGGGCCGTGCTCATCGTGCTGCTCGTCGGCCTGCCGGTGCTGCTCATCTCCTCCCTCGCCACGGCCGTGGCCACCGACGAGGTCAGCCACGTCGAGGCCCTCCCACGGCTGATGGGGCAGGCCCAGGCCCGCGTGCCGCTCAGCTCCGCGAGCCACCAGCAGCTGCAACAGGACCAGTACCTGCAGAACTCGGGTGAGCTCGACGGGACCGGTGAGCAGGGCGCGGCCGCACTGCGCGCACCAGGCGTCGCGAAGGACGCCCCGTGGACCGCCGAGCGGCTGCAGGCGCTCACTGGCGGCACGGTCCTGTCGACGAGCACGGCGATGGCGAAGGCCACCGTCGGAGACCGGCACGTCGACGCGGAGGTCCTCGGGGTGGACGGCCGGGAACCCGCGTCGACCGGGATGGTGTCGCTGACGAACGGGCACTGGCCCCGCTCGGGCACCGAGGTCCTCGTGACGCCGGCCGGCCTGGCGGCCGGGCTTCCGGCGGAGGGCACCGTCACGATCGACTCCGGGGCGGGCGGGGACGACGCCCGCCGCGTGACGGTCGTCGGCACCGGCAGCGGCTGGGCCAGCGACGCCAGCCCGGCCGACCTGGTCGCGCTCCCTGGCGCCCTAGCAGGCTGGGGCCTGCAGACCGACCGCGACGCGCTGCTGGTCGTCCGCGAGCGACCGGTCACCTGGGCCGACGTCAAGGAGCTCAACCGGCACGGCCTGCTGGTGCTCAGCCGCGACGTCGTCGAGCACCCCGGTCAGGCCGCGAACGACGTGGCGCGCACCGGCTACGACACGAACACCAACGCGACGGCCGCCCTCGCGGTCCTGCTCACCGTCGGCATCATCCTGGAGACGACCCTGCTCGCCGGGCCCGCGTTCGCCGTGAGCGCCGCCCGACAGCGCCGCTCCCTCGCCCTCATCGCCGCCAACGGCGCGCGCAAGTCCCAGCTGCGGCGCTACGTGCTCGCCCAAGCCGTGCTGCTCGGCGGGGTGGCGGCCGCCGCGGGGGCGGCCCTCGGCGTCGGCGTCGGCCTGCTCGTCGACCGGGCCTGGCAGCACACCCGGTGGGCGATGAACGCGGCGGGTCCGGTCGACGTCCCCGTCGGGCAGGTGCTGGGCATCGCCGCCGTCGCCTTCCTCGCCGCGCTCGTGGCGGCATACCTCCCGGCGCGCGGGGCGACGCGACTGGACCTCGTCGACGTGCTGCGCGGGCGCGGCGTCACCCAGCGCACGGTCCACGCCGGTATGCCGCTCGTCGGGCTCCTCATCGGGGCGCTGGGTGGCGTGCTGCTCACCGTGGACCTCGTTCACCACGGCAGGGAGTGGGGCATCGCGCTCGGGGGAGTCGTGCTGTTCCTCGGCGCCCTGCTGCTCGTGCCGTGGCTGCTCTCGACGGTGGGGCGCGTCGGGGGACGGTTCCCGCTGCCGCTGCGGATCGCGGTGCGCGACATCGGGCGGCAGCGTGGCCGCTCGGCTCCCGCGGTCGCGGCGATCATGGCGGCGGTCACGGCCCTGACGGCACTGGCGATCGGCGGGTTCAGCGACGACGAGCAGTCGCGGCAGGACTACCAGCCGCAGGCCGTGATGGGTGAGGGCTTCGTCGCCGCCAGCGGCGACGGCTGGGTGGCGGACCTGACCGCGCGGGTCCACGACGTGGCGCCGCAGCTGCAGACCCTCCCGCGCCGGCTCGTCGGGGTCTCGGAGCTGTTCAACCCGGGCGAGGCGTCGTCCGCCCGGTCCGCCGCGGCCGTCCGGGTGCAGCGCCACGGGTGTACCCCGGCGCAGACGGTGGCCTTCGACGGTCGGCTCGAGTGCCAGGTGCTCGGGTCGAACCTCGGCACGCCGCACTCGGACATCCGGGTCCTCACCCCGGAGCAGGCCGCGGGGCTGCTGCGCCTGGACAGCACGGAGCAGCAGGTGCTCGCGGACGGCGGGATGCTCGTGATCGGTGGCAAGGACGCGATCTCCGCCGGCCGCGTCACCGTCCTGACCGGCAGCCAGCGACTCGACCCGGAGGGGTTCCCGACCGGTCGGATCCGGCAGGCGACCGCCTCGGCAGTGCCGGCACAGGCGCTGCCCGCGTACCGGTTCGCCGAGGCGTTCCCGGACGGACGGGTCGGTGCGGTGGTGGCACCGGCCACCGTGCAGGCGCAGCAGTGGCCGACCTGGGTCGACCGGGTCGAGCTGCGGGCGCCCGACGGAGCCATCTCCACGGAGACACAGGACGCCCTCCAGCAGCAGCTCGCCCAGGACGAGTTCCTCTATGTCGAACGCGGCTACCGGTCGGAGGCGTTCTACGTCTTCCTCGGCCTGTTCGTCGTCTTCGGCCTGCTCGTGCTCGTTGCGACGCTGATCTCCACCGCGCTGGCCCAGGCCGAGGCACGGCCGGACCTCGCCACGCTCGCCGCCGTCGGCGCCGGCCGGGGCCTGCGCCGGGCCGTCGCTGCCGCGCAGGCGTTCGTCGTCGGCCTGGTCGGCAGCCTGCTCGGGCTGGTCGTCGGGTTCGTGCCCGGCATCGCAGTGACCTGGCCGCTGACGGCCACCGGCGAGCAGGTCGTCAACGGTGGCGTGACGATCGGCAGCAGCGGGCCGATCATCGTGATCCCCTGGCTCCCGCTCGCGGCGGTGGTGGTCGGCGTCCCGGTGCTGGCGGCACTCGTGGCCGCGCTCGGCATACGGAAGGCACCGGAGGTGACGCGCCGGCGCGGATGAGCGGCGCGGCGGGACGTCTCAGCATGAGGAGCCGTTGGCGTCTGGACCTACGTGCCCGTAACCTACGAAAGCGTAGGAACGATGCACCGACGTGGGGCAGCATGCCGGCACGCTGCCCGGCGGACGCCTGACCGCACGAGAGGAGCCAGCGATGGGCACCCAGACCTGGAGCCAGACCGACCTGCTGCGTGAGCTGAACCAGGTCGTCGAGGGGGAGCTCAACCGGCACCTGAGCATGGCGAAGGAGTGGTTCCCCCACGACTACGTGCCGTGGAGCGAGGGCCGCAACTTCGACGGGCTCATGGAAGGGGACGCGTGGAGCCCCGACGACGCACCGCTGTCCGACGTCGCGCGCTCGGCGCTGATCGTCAACCTGCTCACCGAGGACAACCTGCCGAGCTACCACCACGAGATCGCGACGATCTTCGGCCGCGACGACGCCTGGGGCGACTGGGTGCACCGCTGGACGGCCGAGGAGGGCCGGCACGGCATCGCGATGCGCGACTACATGCTGGTCAAGCGGATGGTGGATCCCGTTGCGCTGGAACGGTTCCGGATGCAGCACATGTCCGAGGGCTTCGAGTCGGCGCACTCCGGCGAGCTGTTGGAGTCACTGGCCTACGTGTCCTTCCAGGAGCTCGCGACGCGCGTGTCCCACCGCAACACCGGCAAGTTCACCGAGGACCCGATGTGCGAGAAGCTGCTCGCCCGGATCGCCACGGACGAGAACCTGCACATGGTCTTCTACCGCAACCTGATGAAGGCGGCGTTCGAGCTCGACCCCGACCAGACGATGCAGGCCGTCCTCGACGTGGTCAAGCAGTTCCAGATGCCCGGCACGGGCATTCCCGGCTTCCAGCGCAAGGCGGTCGAGATGGCGGTCGCCGGCATCTACGACCTGCGCCAGCACCGCGACCAGGTGCTCGACCCGGTACTGCGGTTCTGGGACGTCTTCGAGATCGAAGGCCTGTCGCCCGCGGGCGAGCGGGCACGCACCGAACTAGCCGCGTTCATGGCGGACCTCGACAAGCAGGCCAGCCGGTTCGAGGACAAGCGCGACACCCTGAAGGCGCGGATGGCCCGCGGCTGAGGACGCGGACCACGCCGCCCCCGGCGCGACGCTGCGCGGGCCGGAGGGCAGGATGGGGCACATGACTGACCACGGATCCGAGCAGACGCCAGGTTCCCGCCCCGCCGAGCAGGACGACGACCAGCAGCGCATCGTGGTCGTCACCGAGGGCGGCATGGGGGTCGCCGGGGGCTCCGACGACAAGGGGGACGGGCCGACCAACCCCGCCGAGCAGGTCGAGGAGCCGGCGAAGGTCATGCGCATCGGCTCGATGATCAAGCAGTTGCTCGACGAGGTCCGCGACGCCCCGCTGGACGAGGCCGGGCGCACCCGGCTGGCCGAGATCCACCGACGCTCCATCGAGGAGCTGAAGAAGGGCCTGGCCCCCGAGCTCATCGACGAGTTGGAGCGCATCGCGCTGCCGTTCAGCGACGCCGCTCCCTCCGACTCCGAGCTCCGCATCGCCCAGGCCCAGCTCGTGGGCTGGCTGGAAGGCCTCTTCCACGGCATCCAGACGGCGCTGTTCGCCCAGCAGATGGCGGCCCAGCAGCAGCTCGCCGGGATGCGTCGCGCCCTGCCGCCCGGTCACCCCGCTGCCCAGGGCCCCCACCCCGGTATGCCGGGACCGGCCCAGGGCCTGCCCCGTCAGGACTCAGGACCCACGGGCCAGTACCTCTGAGGCCTTCCCGGCCGCGAGCGCGATCGCAGCCAGCTCCGCCGGGGCGCCGGTGAGCCGCTGGCCGGGTGACCACACCATGCACAGCCGGCGCACGAGGTCGAGCCCTGCGACGGGCACCTCGTGCAGTCGGCCCGAGGCGAGGTCGTCGGCGACGGCGAGCCGGCTCAGCACCCCCACGCCCTGCCCGGTGAGCACCGCCGCCTTGATCGCCGCGGTCGAGCCGAGCTCCAGTCCCCCGCTCAGCGCCTGACCGTGACCGGCCCGCGCGAGTGCCAGCTCGAGGGTGTCGCGCGTGCCGGAGCCCGGCTCGCGCACGACGAGGGACTCCTCGACCAGCTGGGCGACGGACACCGCCGCCCGGCGCCGGGCCCACCGGTGGCGCGGGCCCACCACCACCGCGAGGTCGTCACTGGCGATCACCCGCTTGCGCAGGTCGCCGTCGACCCGCGGGCCCTCGACGAAGCCCAGGTCGGCCCGGCCCTCGGCGACATCCCGGGTGACCTCGCGCGAGTTGCACATGCGCAGCGCGACGGTGGTGCCGGGATGGCCCTGCCGCAGGTCGGACAGCCACCGCGGCAGCAGGTACTCCGCAACCGTCATGCTCGCCGACACCCGCACGCGGCTGTCGTGCTGGCGCCGCAGCGCCGCCGCGCCGGCCTCGAGCCGGTCGGAGGCATCGAGGACCTGCCGCGCCCAGTCGGCCACCGCGGCCCCCTCGGTCGTCAGCTGCGTCCCTCGCGGCGAGCGCTGCAGCAGCCCCAGGCCGAGGTGGCGTTCGAGTCGCTGCAGCCGGTCGGTCACCGACGGCTGGCTGACGTGCAGGTGCCGCGCGGCGGCCCCGATGCTCCCGCGCTCCGCCACCGCGAGCAGCCACTCCAGCGACCGCAGGTCCGTCCTCATAGTTCCAGCCTATGGCTGCATAGCTCTTCGCCGGCTACCGGAGGGCCGCGCGGGCCCCGACGATGGCTGCATGTCCACCTCCAGCACCCTGACGACCCCTCCCGACGCCTCACCTCGAGAACGGGCCGCCGACGCCGTCCGCCGGTTCGGCCCCGGGCTCGCGGTCGTGGTGGTCGGGGTCGCCATCTCCTACGTCATCAGCAGCACGGTGCCGGCGATCAGCGCCCTGACGATCGCCGTGGTGCTCGGCGCGATCGCCCGCAATGTCGGCCTGCTCGGCGGCTGGGCGCTGCCCGGGACCTCGCTGGCGACGAAGAAGCTGCTGCGCGTGGGCGTCGTCTTCCTCGGCCTGCAACTGGCGGTCTCGCAGATCCTCGGCCTCGACCCCGGCATCCTGCTCGTGGTGCTGCTCACCGTCTCCTGCACGTTCGCCGGGACCGTCTTCCTCGGCCGCAAGATCGGCGCCAGCCGCGGCACCACGCTGCTGGTGGCCACCGGCTTCTCGATCTGCGGCGCCTCGGCCGCCGCGGCCATGGACGCGGTCAGCGACAGCGAGGAGGAGGACCTCGCCACCGCCGTCGCGCTCGTGACCATCTTCGGGGGCCTGGCCATCTTCGTCCTCCCTGCCCTGCAGGCGCCCCTGGGCCTGCCCGACACGTCGTATGGCGTGTGGTCCGGTGCCTCGGTCCACGAGGTGGCGCAGGTGGTCGCCGCGGCCTCGGCCGCCGGCCCCACCGCCCTCGCCGTCGCCACCGTGGTCAAGCTCACCCGCGTGGTGCTGCTGGCTCCGCTGATCGCCGGCTACAGCGTGGTGCGCCGCCGCCGCGAGCGCGGATCGGTGCAGGAGGGCAAGCGTCCACCGCTCGTGCCGCTGTTCGTCCTCGGCTTCATCGCGATGGTCGCCCTCCGCAGCGTCAACGTGCTGCCGACCGGCGTCCTCGACGGGGCCCACGTCCTCACGACGCTGCTGCTGGCCGGTGCGCTCTTCGGGCTCGGCACGTCGGTGCACCTCGCGTCGCTGATCCGCACCGGCGGCCGGGCGGTGCTGCTCGGCGCGGGCTCGACCCTCATCGCCGCGTGCATCTCGCTGCTGGGGATCGCGCTGTTCACCTGATCCCCACCGGACACGCTGTGGCTCGGCGGCTCACTCGTAGAGCACGTACTCCGGTGTCGGCTTCAGAGCGAGGACCTGCCGCGGGGTCATGAGCGGCCCAGTGCGCCGATCCTCGTCGAAGAACAGCTTGAAGCCGGGATGCACGAACGCCGGCCGGTCCTTCTGCAGCCGGCGCCAGGTCTGCACCTTGTCGGCCCGGTCGCCGATGCCGTCCACGGACTGCACCACCGCCACGCCGGGGTGCGGCCGCAGGGCCTGCGGGTCGCGGACGATCGAGTCGGTCAGCTGGTGGTAGACGAGCACCTTCTGTGGGAGGTCGTGGCGGCGGACGAGCCGGGAGAGCCACGCCGACACCTGGTTGAGCTCGGTGCCGGTGGTGTGCCCGAAGACCTGCATCGGCACCTGCCCGGGACCGACCGCCCACTCCGGGTCGAGCGCCAGCCCCACGTCGGGCTGCTCGAGCCAGTGCCGCAGACGCTCCACCTCGGGGAGGAACGCCGCCCGGCCGGGCTGGATGTTGAGCAGCAGCAGCGCGTGGTTCCGGCGAGCGGCCTGGAGGAAACGGGCGATCACCGAGTCGCTGATGTGGCGGTTGTACAGCCCGTTCGCACCCGGGCTGCCCTGGACCACCGTCGTGATGAGCTCGAGCACCGGCAGCGGCGTGCGGCCGTCGGCGTAGCGACGCCCCCACCGCTCGATCTCCGCGACCCGCGCGCCGAGGTTGCCGATCCCCAGCCGACCGAGTGCGGGCGCCCCGGGCAGGCCCGCATAGCCGACCAGGCGGTAGCGCGGGAAGACGGTCCGGCCGCCGCGCGGCAGCTGCGGCGGGGCCTTGGTCGCCGGCGGGGAGGGCGCAGAGGACGACGGCCCGGAGGAGGGGCGCGAGGAGCCCGGCGCAGAAGGGGCGGGACCGGAGGTGCCGGCACCGGCCGACCGGCCCGCACTGGTGGAAGAGCCGGAAGGCGCCGACGTAGCGGGGGCCGAACCGCCGGCCTCGACCCCAGCTGCGCACCCGGTGAGCGCGAGCGCCACGGTGAGCAGCACGCCGGTGCGGATCGCACGGACGCCTCGTCGCGGCATACCCGCCCCCGAACTGCTGCTAGCGGCCGGCCCGCGAGGGCCGGAGGTCTGTCGCCGAGGCTAGGTCGGCCGACTGGGAGCACCAAGCCCCCACGCGGGGGCGGGCTACCGTGTGCGCCGTGGAGCACGCGGAGCTGGCGCACGTGACGGGAACCTCGCCCGTGCTCCGCGGGATGCAGGTGGGGCAGCACCTGCTCTTCGCCGCGTTGCTGGCCATCGGCGCCGTCCGCGCCGCCGCCACGGCGCACCACGTGGTCGCCGTTGCCGTCGGTGCCGGCCTGCTCGCCCTCTGGTATGCCGCAGGGCTGTGGCTCGCGGCCCGTCGTCGTGACCCGGTGGTCGGGCGGGTCTGGCTCGCCGTCCTCATGCTCGGCTGGGTCGCCCTGGTCGCGCTGTCTCCGGAGTTCTCGTGGGTGGCGTTCTCCCTGTTCTTCCTGGCCATGCACCTGCTCCCGCTGCGCGCGGCGGTGCCGATCGTCGGGGTGCTCACCGCGGCCGTGGTCACCGCGCAGCTGTCCGGCCCCGGCGGCGCCGGCAACGCCGTGGCGAAGGTCCTCGGGCCCTGTGTCGGGGCACTCGTGGCGATCGGGATGTCGCTGGCCTACCGGCGGCTGGTCGTGGAGAGCGAGCAACGGCGCCGGCTGGTCGAGCAGCTCGTCGCCGCCCAGGACGACCTCGTGGCCACCCACGACGAGCTGGTCGCGACCCAGCGCCAGGCCGGGGCGCTGGCCGAGCGGGCGCGGCTGGCCCGGGACATCCACGACACGCTGGCGCAGGGGTTCTCCTCGATCGTGCTGCTGGCGCGGGCCGGGCTCGCCGCCGACGGCGCGGACGGCCGCGCGGCCGCTCCGTCCGGCGCGGGCCGGGCCGGCCCGGCAACCCGGACCGGCGCGCGCGTGCGGACGAGCGCGGACCTGCTCGCACAGATCGAGGCCACGGCCGCTGACAACCTCGTCGAGGCCCGCCGGGTGGTGCACGCCCTCGCGCCCGCCGCGCTGGAAGAGGCGCCGCTGCCGGCCGCGCTGGGACGGTTGGTGACCCGGCTGAGCGAGCAGACCGGCATACAGGCCTCGCTGCAGGTGGACGGCGACCCCCACCCGCTGCCGACGTCCTGTGAGGTGGCGTTGCTGCGGGTGGCGCAGAGCGGCCTGGCCAACGTGCGCCAGCACTCCGGAGCCGACCGCGTGCGGGTGACGCTGACCTACCAGCCGGATGCCGTGGCGCTCGACGTGGTCGACGACGGGCGGGGCTTCGACCCCGGTCGGATGGAGTCGGCACCGTTGGGTGGCACCGGGTTCGGGCTGCGGGCGATGCGTGAGCGGCTCGCCGACCTCGGCGGCGCGCTCGTGGTCGAGACGGCGCCGGGGGACGGCACCGCGATCGCCGCGACCATCCCGCTGCGGCCGGAGACGCCATGACCGACGGGCCAGCGGAGACGGGCGCGGCCGTGCGCACGGTGCTCGTCGACGACCACCCCGTCGTGCGGGCCGGGCTGCGCGCGCTGCTGACCGCCGCCGGCGGCATCGACGTCGTCGCCGAGGCGGACTCCGGCCCGGCCGCGGTCGCCGCGGTCCGCGAGCAGGAGGTGGACGTGGTGTTGATGGACCTGCGCCTCGGGGACGACGCCGCGATGGACGGCGTCGCGGCGACCCGGGCGGTGCTCGCGCTCACCGACCCGCCACGGGTGCTGATCCTGACCACCTACGACACCGACGTCGACATCCTGCGGGCTGTGGAGGCCGGCGCGGCCGGGTACCTGCTCAAGGACGCCCCGCCGGACCGACTCGTGCAGGCGGTGCACGCCGCAGCCCGCGGCGAGACGGTGCTCGCGCCGGTCGTGGCGGAACGGTTGATGAGCCGGCTCAGCTCGCCCCGACCGGAGCTCAGCGCGCGCGAGCTCGAGGTGCTCGGCCTCGTCGCCGACGGACTGTCCAACCGGGTGATCGCCAAGCGCCTGGTGGTCAGCGAAGCGACCGTGAAGTCGCACCTCGTGCACATCTTCACCAAGCTCGACGTGGACAGCCGGACCGCCGCCGTGGCCGCGGCCCGGGCGGCCGGGCTGATCCGCTGACGCGGCCGGACCGGCGAGCGATCCGCTCAGCGGGCCGTCGCGAACGGCTGCAGGGTGACGCGCTCGGCGCCGGTGCCCGCCCGGATCGCCTCGACGAGGTGCTCCCCCGGCCCCACGTGCGCGCCGTCCCACACCACCGAGCGCTCGATCGACCCCTCCACGACGGCGCCCGGCCCGACCACGTTGGCCCCGCCGGAGGCGTCGAGGTTCGCCGCGAGGTAGTCCGCCGGCGTGCCGCAGTCGCGGAAGGGGACGTCGGTGTCCACGA